>JABMPJ010000177.1 GCA_013203785.1 Lentisphaerota bacterium
ATCCAAAGTGGATGGCTGATTGCCTCAAGTAGCCCCGGGCCGGCCCGGCCCGAGGGCGTGCGAGGAGGGTGCACGTCTCTGGCATGTGCCGCCTTCGGTCTTGGCATGCGCAATCTGTGCCGGTTCCTCGCTCGGCGCTGGGGCCGGGACGGCCCCGCGCTACTGGGAGCCCAGGCGAATCAACTGCACTTGAGCGAATCAGCCACGCACGATATCCAAAGAGTCCGGGTGACTTTGGAGGACAGGCCTTGGGGAGGTCAGGCTCTAAACGGAGAGACGCGGATCGAGATACCGCCCGCGATCACTCCCAGCCGTCCGCTCAGCGCGTAAGGTTACACGGCAGGGGCTGTGCGACTTTTTGCACGGCGTTGGCCACTCGGGCGCGCAGCCCGCGCAGACTGACCATACGACGGCTGTGCTCATCCCACAGGCGGAAGCGCAACGACTTGAGACTGGTCCAGAGCGTGATGACGTTGGCGAACTGGAAGACGTCGTTCTCACGGTGACACTTTTCCAAACGGTAGTTGGGGATGCGTGGATTCAAGTGGTGGATGTGGTGGTAGCCGATACTCGCCGAGAACCACTGCAGCACACGCGGCAGCTTATAACAGGAAGCGCCCTGGATAGCCTGCCTGAAGAAGTTCCAGCCAGCCGTCTTCTCCCAGTAGACATCCTCAAATTGATGCTGCACGTAGAAGAGCCAGACCCCCGCGCTCGAGGCCAGCGCCAACACCGGCAGCTGAATCATGAGCAAGGCTTTCAGCCCGATCGTGTAGTGGATCGCCAGCAGGACCACCACCAGGCTTAGATTGGTCAGGAGCACGCTGCGGCGATCCGCCTTGCCAGCCCACTTGGCCCAGAAGCGGTATTTGATCACGAAGAGGTAGAGCGGCCCGACACAGAAGAGCACGAGCGGATTGCGGTAGAGGCGATAGACCAGCCGCACCAAGCGGGGCTCGGCCAGGTACTCACTCACGGTCAGCGTCCAGATATCCCCCACGCCGCGGCGGTCGAGGTTGCCGGACGTGGCGTGGTGGCGCGCATGCTCATTGCGCCAGTAAGCATACGGGGTCAAGACGACAAAGGCACACACGCTGCCCCACAGATCGTTCCAGCGCTTGGACTTGAAAAACGAGTGATGCCCGCAGTCATGCGAGAGCACGAAGAGCCGCACAGCGAATCCCGCCGCCGGGATGGCCAGCAGTAGCGTAATCAGGTACGACCAACGCAGACTCCAGTACATCAAACCAAGCAAAGCCAGGTAGGGGATCAGGGTGCTTACGAGCTGGCATGTGCTCCGAGCCACGCTGGAGACCTGGTAGCGCGACACCATCGGAAACCATTCCGATCGCTCCAATACCTGCTCTAATTTGGCCGGAAGTGTTGACATGCTTGATTGCCCCGTTTGCCTTCTTTTAGACCTTATTTGACTGCCCTGTTAGCCTAACCTAACCCACACCCCTAAACAAGGTCGGTTTCGTCATATTTAAAGTGATTGAGAAGAGCGGCAGGCCACAGTAGAGTGAGGGGCCAATCTCGGAGGATGTGCGCGCGTGGAAAAGGATAGACTGCCCAAGATAATCAGCACGGCCCTGCGCGCGGCCTACCCCAACGAGCCGATCTGCCTGGCCATCAGCTCCAATATCGCCCGCCACGGACAGTACGGTCGAGAGTGGCTGGTAGCGACCACGGCCCACCTGCTGGTCTTTCCTGACGATGCAGCGACCCCGACCCATGACCTGGCCCTGACCGAGCTGGAGAGCATCTCCGCCGAGAATACGGTTGGGGCCGGGTCCGTGCTGGTTAAGACCGCCACCGCCACCTATCGCATCATTTCCTACACAGAGGCCCGTTCAGACGATTTCCATAAAATTGTGGATGGCCTGCGTGCCCTCAAAGAGGGGGCGCAGGTGGAAAGCCATCATACCCTTTCCGACCGCCAGGAGTGCGAGACGTGCGGTCGTTCGATCCCCAAGCACATGAGCACATGCCCGCACTGCGCGCAGCGACGCCAGATCCTCTTGCGCATACTCTCCTTCTCACGGCCCTATGCCGGTCAATTAGCCCTGATCTTCGTGATCACGGTTCTGACAACCGTCGTCGCTCTGCTGCCGCCCTACATGAGCAAGCTCTTCATCGATAGCGTTTTTAAGGTCGACCCGGCCACGGGCACCTTTCCGCATGCCGACTGGCATCTCTGGTGTGTCGCCGCCATCTTCGCGGCCTATGCCCTGCAATCGTTCTTCTCGGGATGGCAAGAGCGCGTGGCGGGCATCGTGGGGTTCAAGACGGTCTATGATGTCCGCGCCGCCATCTACAAGCGGATCCAGGAGCTCTCTCTGACCTTCTTCGACAAGCGCCACACGGGGGCCATCATGACGCGCGTCAACCAGGACACCGCCGAGCTACAGCGGCTCCTGGTTGATTTTATCCCGATGACGCTCGAAGCGCTCTTCTCCCTGGTGGGGGTCGGCGTGGTGCTCTTCGCGGTAAGCTGGCGGCTGACCCTCTTCGTGATTCTGCCGATCATCGGAACCATTGTCTTTCTGCGCCTCGCGGTCCCGGTGATTCGCTCCTTTTTCCACCGCTTCTTCCACCGCCGCTCGCGCCTCTCGGCGCTGGTCAGCGACTCGCTTTCCGGCATTCGCGTCATCAAATCGTTCGGGCAAGAAGCACTGGAGATGGAGAAGTTCGACCGCACCAGCCGGGTCTATCGCGATGCGGGTATCGATCTCGTTCGGCGATGGAGCATCTATCATCCCCTCATGCACTTCATGATTATGTGTGGCACCGTGCTGGTTTGGCTGGTAGGAGGACGACTTATCTTCCGCGGCCCGGACATGCCCGGAGGCATGACCATCGGCGATGTGGTGGCCTATTCCGGCTACCTGATGATGTTCTATCGGCCCGTCTTCATGCTGACCCGTCTCTCGCAGATGATTACCAATGCGCTGACGGCGGCTGACCGTGTCTTCGACATCATCGATACGATACCCGATATTCAGGATGCGCCCGACGCCGTGGCCATGCCGCGCGTAGAGGGGCACATCACCCTCGACAACATCACGTTTGGCTACGCCAAGCATCAGCCAGTCATCAAGGAGCTTTCGATCGACATTCCTGCTAACGAGATGATCGGGCTGGTGGGCAAGAGCGGGGCAGGCAAGAGCACACTGATCAACCTGATGAGTCGGCTTTACGATGTCGATAGCGGTGCCATACGGGTCGACGGCGTGGATGTGCGCAACATCCGCCAGGCCGATCTCCGTCAGAACATCGGGGTCGTGCTACAGGAGACCTTCCTCTTCAGCGGCACGATCATGGAAAACATCTCCTACGCCAAGCCGACCGCCACGAAGGACCAAGTGATCGCCGCGGCCCTGTCGGCGCATGCCCACGAATTCATCATTCAGAAGCCGGACGGCTATGATACGCGCGTGGGCGAACGCGGCAGCCGCCTGTCGGGCGGCGAAAAGCAGCGCATTGCCATCGCCCGCGCCATCCTGCGCGATCCACGCATCCTGATCCTGGACGAGGCCACCTCGTCGGTCGACGTCCAGACCGAGGAGAAGATTCAACAAGCCCTCGTCAACCTGACCAAGGGGCGTACCACAATTGCCATCGCCCATCGCCTGGCCACGCTGCGCAACTGCGCGCGCCTGGTGGTGATCGACGACGGCGAGGTCAGCGAAATGGGAACGCATAAGGAGCTCATGGAAAAAGAGGGTGCTTTCTACGAGCTGGTCAAATCGCAGGAGAAACTCTCCACCATCGTGGCGATTGACGGAGGCAGCCGGAGCGAGGAGACATGAACGAACTCGACCCAAAACAGGTGATTTTCGCGACGTCAGATGAGGGAGAACTGGGCCTGACCCTCGCCGACGGCACGCGCCATACGCCGATCCAATGCTCGTGTCTTTTTCCCCTGAGCGATCCGGAGCACTACATCTCGATCCAGCAGGGAGACGACAAGCACCATCCCGAAATCGGGATCATCAAGGATCTCTCGGCCCTGCTGCCCGAGCAGCGCCAGTTGATCGACCAGGATCTGAAGCACCAGCACTTCCTGCCCGAGATCCTCAGCATTGAGGATATCCGAGGGCTGCACGGTATTGACGAATGGTGTGTCACGACCGATCGCGGCCCCATCACCTTCTTCGTCAGCGGGCGCAAGAGCAGCATCGTCCTCACGAATGACAACCTGCTGCTTGTAACCGACATCGAGAAGTGTCGTTACCGCATCACCGATTACACCACCCTCCCCCTGCGCGCCCGCCAAATGCTGGAGCGGGCGCTGCCCTAGGACGCGCTCTCTAGTAGTGGTTCGAGGGGTTCCTTTCTGTTTTGAATGTGTGGCAGCAGCGCACATATAGAGGGGAGAATATCCAACAGCCAACAAGGAATATCCAACCGACCAAGGAAAGAGAGCGAGGGGCGAGAAAGAGAGGTCGAAGGGCTCATCGTTTCCGCTCCTTCGCACACTTGGACATTGGATATTCCTTGTTTGCTATTGGATATTGAAAACCGAAGGGGCTTCTAGCCACTCTACTCACACGACGCAGCCAGCAGCGTCTCCAACTCATGCTGCTGAATGCCGTAGAAGGCTTTCAGCGAGTCGATTTGAGCCAGAATGGCATCACGATCGACCGGACGGCTTTGCTTGACCCCAAGCAGCATCCGATTCTTGCTCGTATGCTCCAGCGAGACGAATTCCTGCAACGTGGTGCGATAGCCGTGGGCCTCCAACAACAGGGCGCGCAATGTGTCGGTCACCATCTCGGCCTCTTGGCCGAGATGCACACCGAACTGCAACATGGGTGCCAGGACGGGGGGAGCCGTCATCTGCGGGCGGAGTTGCTTGTGGCAGCAGGGCGCACACATGATGATCTCAGCGCCGGACCGGATGCCCATGTACAGCGCCAGATCGGTCGCTGTGTCGCAGGCATGCAGGGCAATCATCACGTCAATGGCCTCAGGCGCATAGCTGCTGAGATCGCCTTGGCAAAACTCCAGCTTGGCGTCCTCAAGCGTGCCGGCCGCCGACCGGCATAGCTCCAGGAGGTTCTCGCGCAACTCCACACCCGTCACCTCCGCCGCGATACCGCGCCGCTCGCGCAGGTAGTCATGAATAGCGAACGTCAGATAGCCCTTACCCGACCCGAAGTCCACCACCCGCACCTCCTTGGCCGAGGCGAGCTGCGATGAGGCAAAGGCCTGATCAAAGACCTCCAGGAATCGGTTGATCTGCTTCCACTTGCGCGCCATGGAGGGGATGATCTGATGGTCTTCGTTCGTAACGCCCAGAGCGGCCAGGAAGGGCGCGGCGGGATCGAGCAGGCGGGTTTTTTCGCGGTTGTGCTCAACCGTGGGCGGTGTGCTGCAGGTGGGGGCGGCGCGGCTCCAGGCCGGCTTTCCTTTGCGGCTGAAGACCAGCTGGACATCTTCGGTCAACGTAAAGAGGTGGGCGCTCTTGAAAGGGTTCCCCAGTTGCTCTGCGATGATGGCCAGGCCCTCCTCTAGCGCCACATTCTTCGTGACGTCCTTTGTCTTATAGGAGAAGACAAAGGAGAGGCTGGCTTGCCCCTTGACCGTGAGGGGGCGTACCTGGATACGCCGCAAGTCAGGGTCCTGACCGCGGTACTTGCCCAAGCTCAACTTGATGACACGGTTTTCGCTCAAGGCCTCTTCAAGCAGCGAGACAAACTCGAGGGTGGCGTTGGGTTCTGGCAGCGGTGCGGTCTCGGACATGGCGGATTTCCTTTGTCAATGCATGGTGAAGCAACAAGAAGTCTAGGGCTCGAACGCCCCGTGGGCGAGGCGAATCCGGACGGCGTGGCTACAGCGGACGCAGCAGCTCCGCACTCCAGATCTCCTCCACCCGGCCATCGCTCTCAAGGAGGAGCTGGCCGGAGGAGCCGTAGCCGCGTAGGATGCCGCACAAGGGGCCTGTTTCGGTTTGCACCTCGACCGGGTGATCCCGCCAGACCGCGTGGCGCTCCCACTCGGGACGCAGCGCCTCAAAGCCACCGCGCTGCCACTGCGCCAGGCGCCGCCAGAGCAGGGGAATGAGGCGCTCCAGAACCGCCGCCGGGCTCGGCTCCGTGGCCGTGAGAAGCTGGATCGATGTGACCGGCCGACCGATGGCCGCGGCTTCAGCGGCCGACATATTGATGTTCAAGCCCACACCCACCACCACGCCAGCGGGATCTCCGGCGGCATCGGCCACGCACTCGGCCAGCAGACCACAAATTTTGCTGCCATCCACCAGGACATCGTTGGGCCACTTGGTATGAGCCTCGATCCCGAAGCCTGCGAGGAGCTCGACCACGCCAAGGGCGAGCGTCATGGGGAGCGACACCATTCGGATGGGGGGCTCGGATGACCAGAAGAGCGAAAACGTGAGGTCACTTCCGGCGCCAGAGGTCCAGATGCGCTCGAGGCGGCCACGACCGGCCGTCTGCTCGCGCGCGGCCAGCACGTGGCCGACCGCTAAGGCCTCGCCACGCGCCACGCGCCGGGCCAGCTCCGCATTGGTTGAGGGCAGCGAATCGACCCATTCGACTGAGGCCGACGCCACCACATCCGTGGCTTCTGCTTGAAGTTCCGCACTCACTCACTCTACAATGCCCAGCTTTCGCACGGTGAGACAAGGAAGGAAGCGATCATGGCTGGAATTTTCAAGGCATACGACATCCGCGGCATCTACGGCGACACCATGCATGAGGAGATCATGTTCAACATTGGGCGGGCCTTCGTGACGCTCCTTAAATGCAAGACGGTCACGGTGGGCCGCGATATGCGCCCCCACTCCACGCCCCTCTTCGACGCCTTCGCTAAGGGCGCCACGATGCAGGGCGCCGATGTGATCGACCTCGGCCTCGCCACCACACCCATGGCCTACTTCGGCTGCGGCAGCCTGGGTGCGGACGGTGGCGTCATGATCACGGCCTCGCACAACCCGGGCGAGTGGAACGGCATCAAGATGACCCGTGCCGATGCGGTGCCCATTAGCGGCGCCACCGGCATCATGGATATCGAGCGCATCTGCAACGACGAATCGTTCGATCCGGCAGCCGCCACACCGGGCACCATCCGCCAGCACAATATTGAGGCCGAGTATATCGCCCACATCCAACCCCACGCCGATTTCAAGCGCCCCATCCGGATTGCGGCCGACATGGCCAACTCCATGGGCGCGGTGGAATCGCATGTGCTGGAGGGGCTGATGGAGATCGTGCCGCTCTTCGAAGAGCTGGATGGCACCTTCCCCAACCATGAGGCTAACCCTCTCAAGGTTGAAACGCTGGAGTCGCTGCAGGCCAAAATTCGCGAGGGCGGCTTCGATTTTGGCGTCGCGTTTGACGGTGATGCTGATCGTGCTGGATTCGTCGACGAACAGGGCACCGTGGTCCCTATGGACATGATTACCGCGTTGATTGCTCAGGACATGCTGGCACACGAAAAGGGCAACATCTTCTACGACCTGCGCAGTAGCTGGGCGGTCAAGGAGGTGATTGAGGAGAACGGCGGCACCCCCCTCATGAGCCGCGTCGGCCACGCGTTCATCAAGCAACAGATGCGCGATGCCAACGCCAGCTTCGCGGGCGAGCTCTCCGGCCACTACTACTTCCGTGACAACTATTTCACCGAAAGCTCGAGCCTGGCCGTGATCTGTGTCGCCAACATCGTGAGCCGCTCGGACAAGCCGCTCTCCGAGCTGATCAAGCCCATCCAGCGCTACTTCGCCAGTGGCGAAATTAATTCGGAGGTCGCCGATCCGCACGCCGTGATCGCCACGCTGAGGCAGGACTATGCCGACGGGAAGCTGATTGAGCTTGATGGCGTAAGCCTCGAGTTCGACGACTGGTGGTTCAATGTCCGCATGTCCAACACCGAGCCGCTGATCCGCCTCAACCTCGAAGCCAAAACGCAGGCGGTGATGGAAGCAAAACGCGACGAGATCCTGGCTAAGATCCGGGCCTAGCGGACACGCCACGTCGTGATTCCTCGCGACGGATGGGGCCATTGGCCAGTGACTCCGCTGCCCATGGGGCAGACTAGAACCCGCGCAGGTGCGTGCTTTCGCGCCGGGGTAAGCCCTGTTTGGGGAGCCGCTTGAGGACCACGTATTCGAGACCGTGTTGCTCGCAGAATGTGCGCTTTTCAGGCTTGTCGCCATCTTCGTTGACCGCGTACATATCGGGGCGAATCCGGTCGATCTCGGGCTCGGCATCCATCCAGCCATGTCCCGACGAGATCAAGGCCTGGTGTACGTAGCGGATCGAACCGGCGATGTATCGCCGCTCCTGATCCGGGAACATCGGATGTCCGGCTCCCTTGAGCAGGAGAATGTTGGCGTCGTGCCCAACCACAACATAGAGATCCCCCAGGGCCGCGACCTCTTCGAAGAAGGCGACGTGTCCGGAGTGAAACCAGTCATAACACCCGGTCACCATCACCTTTCGCCTGCCGGTGGCCGAGAGAACGCGGTCATCAGCGGCGGGGACGGCGTTCAGCACCTCCGTCGCGATGACCTCGGCAATGATGCCGGCGCGGTCACAGAAGAGGCGTTTGGCGTCTGTGATATCCGACGACTTGATCATCCAGGTGGATGGCGGGGGTCCATCGACGGGCGGGAGCGCATCCGGCTCCGCCTCATCCACCACCACGACGCGTGAGACATAGCGCATGGCCTGCACGAGGTACTGCCGCTCGGCCTGCGGGAATGAGGGGTCGGCGCCGGTGATGGCGCGGACGGCCGCATCCGACCAGAGCAGGACGGTCAATTCGCCGCGCTTGGCCGCCTCCTCCGCGAAGCGGTAGTCGGGGGCGCGGGCATTGTCAAACGATGCAGAGATAACGACGGCGCTCATGACGGACCCCTTCGATCTAGCGCTCCTTGACGCTCACACGGATACCACCCGGCACGGGCTCGTCCGAAACGACGTAGAGATAGCCGCCGCCACAGCCCGAATACATCGCACCGGGATAGCGTGACTGGTAGGACGTCAGCACGGCTTTAAGATCAACAGTCAGTGTGTCGTGGTAGAGTACATGCGGCAGCAGTTGCTCCCAGCACTGCATGCACTCATTCATCGCGCCACCCAAGGCGGTCAGATCGCGACCAACAATGGCGTCGAAACAGGAGCGACCCGACTGCCCCAAGCGCCGCACCCACTCCGGATCGAGACGCGCATCCCCCAACGGGCTATACCCATCCGGGCGCGGGCAGATCGGGACCATCGAGACCACTCGTTCGAGCCAGCGCGCCACTTGCGGATCGGTGTTGCTTTCGATATGCATCGGGAAAAGGCCGCCTTCGTGCGAGGCATCATAGTCAATCCGACTCACGCCCGGATAGATCAACCCCACCATGTCCTGTGACCCGGATGGCGCGACCTGGCCCTCGTTCTCGGCCGCGTATAGCTCTCGCACAAGGGTTTCGGGGTTGCCGTCCGGAATGCCCCCCCACAGCTGGGCGGCCACCTTGCGCGTGCTGGTGGACATGCCGCAGCGGTCCATCAGGCGAAAGGTGGGATGAATACAGACCGTCACCACCGAGGCTGGAGGGGTCGGGTTGAGCCGCGACATAAACGGCTGATCGCTCCACCCCCCCGCAAAGGCCATGCGGTACGGGACGTTTCCGATCACCTCCGTGAGCGGAACTGGTTGCTGTGACATCATAACAACGCTTCTCAGCTGACCGTCCGCTTGCCGGCCTTGCGGTCGTTGTACTGCTGCTCGATCCAGGCGTACGTCAGGGCCAGCCCCTCACGGAAAGGTGTGCTCGGCTCCCAACCGAGCACCTCCTGAATGAAGGTATTATCGCTGTTGCGCCCGGCCACGCCGCGCGGGGCATCCATGTCGTGCGTACGAGCCAGCGTCACGCCGCCAATTGCTTCGGCCATGCTGACCAGATCGTTGATCGCGATCAACTCGCTTGACCCCAGATTGATCGGGGTCGCGATCAGCGCATCGCTATGCATGATCATGTCGATGCCCTGCACGCAGTCGTCAATGTACATGAAGCTGCGGGTCTGGAGTCCGTCGCCCCAGATATCAATCGTCAGGTCGCCGCTGTCCTTGGCTTCGATCACCTTGCGACAGAGGGCCGCGGGCGCCTTCTCGCGACCGCCATCCCAGGTACCATGGGGGCCGTACACATTGTGGAACCGCGCGATGGCCGTCTTCAGTCCGCGCTCGGCCCAGTATTCCTGGCAGAACATCTCCGACAGCAGCTTCTCCCAGCCGTAGCCACGCTCGCTCATGGCCGGATAGGCGTCGCTCTCCTTCAGGGCACGCACATGGGGATCCTTCTGCAGGTCGGTGTTATAGGCACAGGCTGACGAAGAGAAGAAGTAACGATCGGCGCCCGCATTGTAGGCCGCCTCAATCATGTGGGTGTTGACCAGAATGCTGCGCAAACACTCGACCCGGAAACGCTCAATGAAGCCCATGCCGCCCATGTCGGCGGCCAGGTTGTAAACCTCAACCGCGCCCTCGCAGGCACGGATGGCACTCTCCTTCTCACTCAGATCCATACAGAGACTCTCTACGCCTGGTACGACCTGGTACCACTCGTAGAGCGGCTTCTTGTCGATGGCGCGGATGCGCGTGAAGCCCTGGTCCGTGAAATAGCGCGCCAGTGACCCGCCGATAAACCCACCCGCACCGCCAATGACGATTAGGTCATTCTTGTTACGCATGTCGATTGCTCTCTTGTTTTCCGTCATTTTCTGCTCCCTCATTTTGCCAAGTCCACGACCGGCCATGTGTGACATTTCGCGAAAGGTTCCCGCCTTGCGCTCCGTCTAAATCAGTCCTACCGCTCCACAAACACGCCAACAGTTCTACACTACCATAGTCAACTGGGCCATAGCCACTCTTGACCACTACATGACGATTATAGTCTTTATTTTGGGCCCCGTGATCTGGTACACAAAGGTCTCTATGAAGGCAAGACCGTGAGCGCAACGCATCCCGATTTCTTCTCGGCACAGGTAACCCGTGCGCGACGCTTCTACCTCGATCTGCAACCGGCCGAGGGGGCACGCGCGGTGGTGGTTTCGGGGGGGTGCGAGCACTGCGAACCGGACTACGCCATTCACCGCCGTAGCTTCCGCTACCTCTCGATCGAGTATGTCAATAGCGGCCGCGGGCAGCTCATCCTGGGTGGCCACACCTACGCCCTGCAACCAGGCACCCTCTTCTCATACGGACCCCGCATTGCGCAGGATATCCGGACCGATCCGGATGATCGTCTCGTGAAGTACTTTGTCGATTTCGTGGGACGCGCGCCGCGCGCGCTGCTCGCCGTCGCCCAGCTCACGCCCGGTAGCGTGATGCAGACCTCTGACCCGGCCGAAGTGACCGCCCTTTTTGAGAACCTGATACGCAACGGGGAACGGGAGTCACCCTACCGCGAACGTATTTGTGCGGCCGTGCTCGAACAGTTGCTCCTCAAGCTGGCCGAAACCGTGATGCCTCCCGGCTCGGCTAACAGCACCGCCTTTCGCACCTATCACCGCTGCCGACAGTACATTGAGGACCACTTCATGGAGCTGACCTCGCTCGGCCAGATCGCGCAGGCGTGCCATATCAATGCCCCCTACCTCTGTCGCCTCTTCCAGCGCTTCGACCATCAGCGCCCCTACCAGCTCTTGGTGCGATTGCAGATGGTGCGCGCCGCCGAACGGCTGCAACAGCCCGGTGCCCTGGTCAAACAGGTGGCGGCCGAGATGGGCAGTAGCGATCCCTACCACTTCTCGCGCGTATTCAAACGCGTGCACGGCCTCCCCCCCAGCGAATTCATCCGTCTGCGGGGGGATTGACAAATAAGCACGGTCGTGCGTTTCTACTTCAGAACCCCTGAACGTCTTGTATTTACGCCAACACCTAACGAGCTCAAAGCGTGTCCTGTTCCCCTGTAGAGTTGGCCGTCCCCCGCCAATTATTGGGCGAGGGCGGCCACCGCTACACCACGGTCGGCATGTCCCGCGC
>JABMPJ010000178.1 GCA_013203785.1 Lentisphaerota bacterium
CCGGCCAACCATTGGCCGAGGACGGCCAACGCTACACCAAAAGGTGATATATGTTGACACGCTGGCTAACCGATAATTGCCTATGTTGTCGACAGTTGCGGAACATGCACACGCGCGGGGCCACTCCAGAATTCTGACTTCTGGATTGTAACCGAGCGGCTGTTCAGGGTAGTTTACGGGGGACTTTATGAAGAAATCACTCAAATATCGTGAAGTGATCGGCGACGTGCGCCGGGTGGTCGTCAAGATTGGCAGTCGTGCCCTGGTGCAGCGGACCGGGCGGCCCGATGTGCGGCGTATGCGCGCGCTGATCGGTGAGATTGCGACCCTGCAGAAAGCGGGCAAAGAGGTGGTGCTGGTGTCTTCCGGCGCGATTGGTGCGGGCATGGAGTCGCTCGGCATGACCAAGCGGCCGACGGAGCTTCCTGAGCTGCAGATGGCGGCGGCGGTCGGGCAGACGCGCCTGATGTCACGCTACGAGGATCTGTTTGGGCAGCAGGGTTGCAAGGTGGGGCAGATGTTGCTCACGCATGACAACTTTCTGCACAAGGTCACGTTGACCAATGCGCGGCGTACCATGGACGCGCTGATCCGCAACGGTGTGATCCCAATCATCAACGAGAACGATGTGGTGGCCAACGAGGAGATCCGGGCGGTCGCGACGTTCGGGGACAATGATTTTCTGGCTTCCCTGGTGGTGAAGCTAATCCGAGCCGACCTGCTTGTGCTTCTCAGTACGGTGGACGGGGTTCGGGACACGGGGCCCACGGGCCGCTCACATCGCGTGCGTTACCTCGAGACCATCAACCGCGCGACGTTCAAGCTGGTGCGCGAGCAGGAATCGCACCTGTCCAAGGGGGGTATGGCTACCAAGCTGAAAGCGGCCCAATCGGCTGCCAATGCGGGCTGTGCCACGATTATCGCCAACGGCCGTCAAGCCAACGTGCTGACGCGCATTATGAATGGTGAGGATGTCGGCACGATCATCCTTGCCGCAGGGCTGTAGTCCCCTCCGGACTAGAGCCATCGAGAGGTTCCACGATGAGTCTACATGACGATATGCTGACTATTGGCGAGCGGGCGCTTGAGGCGTCGCGCGCCCTCGTAACGCTCAAGGCACGCAAGAAAAACACGATCCTGCTGGCGATGGCCGAGGAGCTGGAGGCGCGGCGCCAGACGATTCAGGCCGCCAACGCCATTGACGTTGAAGAGGGGCGCAATGCAGGGCTCTCGCCCGCCATGCTCGACCGCCTGCTGCTGACAGATGCCCGCCTCAACGGCATGATCTCC
The DNA here is from genome assembly GCA_013203785.1 of Lentisphaerota bacterium. Lineage (GTDB taxonomy): Bacteria > Verrucomicrobiota > Kiritimatiellia > UBA8416 > JABMPJ01 > JABMPJ01. Next base: position 1,291 of record JABMPJ010000178.1, read on the forward strand.
GGTATCCAGGCCGTCGCGGCCCTCAAGGACCCCATCGGCTCCTCGATCAGCCGCTGGATACGCCCCAACGGACTGGAGATCATCAAACAGCGGGTGCCGATCGGAGTGATCGGGATCATCTACGAGTCCCGTCCGAACGTGACGGCAGACAGCGCTGTACTCTGTTTCAAGACATCCAATGCGGTGATTCTACGCGGCGGCAAGGAGGCGATGCGCTCCAACGCGGCCATCGCGGACGCGTTGATTGAGGGTGGTAGAAAGCGGGGCATGCCGGAGCATGCCATCCAGCTCATCCGTACGACCGACCGTGAGGCGGTCAAGGAGCTCGTCCAGATGGACGGGAAAGTCGACTTGGTGATTCCGCGTGGCGGCGAGGCTTTGATCCGCGCGGTCACAGGGATGGCGCGCGTTCCGGTGATTAAGCACTACAAGGGCGTCTGTCACGTCTATGTCGACGAGACGGCCTCGCCCGAGATGGCCCTGGGCATTGCCGAGAATGCCAAGTGTCAACGTCCGGGGGTCTGTAACGCCATCGAGACGTTGCTCGTGCACGAAGCGATTGCCCCCACGTTCCTGCCGCAGCTGGCGGCCCGCTTGGGTGGGTTGGGTGTTGAGTTACGCGGCGATGAAGCCGCGCGCGCGATCGCACCCGAGATGAAGGCCGCGACTGAGGACGACTGGTTCGAGGAGTACCTGGACCTGATCTTGGCGGTCCGCGTGGTGGGCTCGGTGCAGGAGGCGATTCGCCACATCAACACGTATGGCTCACGCCATTCGGATGCGATCGTGAGCGATAGCGAGGCCGCTCAGAAGGAGTTCATGCGCGATGTAGATTCGTCCACGGTTTACGTCAATGCCTCGACCCGTTTCACAGACGGAGGCGAGTTTGGGATGGGGGCTGAGATCGGGATCAGTACCGACAAGCTGCATGCGCGCGGTCCGATGGGCCTCGAGGAGCTCACCACCTACAAATACCTGGTCTACGGCAAGGGTCAGATCAGACCGTAAACGGGCTATTTGAACTCGGCTGGGGTATCGACCTCAGCAGCCGGAGCGGTTTCAAGGATCGCCGGCCCCTCCTCGATGGCCATGGGCACGCCCTTCTCCTCGACCGGTGCAGGTTGTGGTGCCGCGATCAGCTGCGGTGTCTCGGCCGGTTCCTCTTGGATCTCCTCTTCGAGTGGGGCGAGCGGCTCGGCCTGGTCGGCGTCGCTGGTCTTGTTGCCGCGAAAGCGTGCGATGAGCGGATTGACCGGGTGCGGCCCGGTGGGGCGAGTGCCCGGCTTTCCGTAGCGGCCGTAGCGCCGACGCTCGGCGTTGTCATCCGTCAGGTCAAGATTGTGGCGCTTGGCGAGCCGGTTCCACTCGCTCTCGGAGAAGTCGAGCGGGTTGCTCATGGCGTTGGCCATATCCATGACCTTGAGCGATGGCACGCGCGTGACATCCTTACACCAGCCCGAGGCGTCCGCCAGTTCGGCCGGCAGGTCCGTTTTGGAACCGATCAGGAAGGCTCGCTTTGGCTTGGATCCGAAGAGGGTCCCGGCCTGGTACTGCGCCAGATCGGCGGGCTTCCAACCACCGGTGGCGGTATCCCAGGTGTGTAGCAGGAGGGGCTCATCTCCGGTTCCCGTGTCGTAGGCGACCAGGTGGGTGGGGCGAATGCGGGCGATGTCGAAGGCAAATTGCACCACCGTGTAGCGCACCGGCATAACGATTAACGTATCGCCCGAGGCGGCCCATACGGGGGATAGAATTCCCATGGCAACGAACATGGCGATGGTGAATAAGCGAACTGCTTTCATGACTGGCTCCTCATCTATCTGTTATCTGGCAGGGCCTGTGGGCCGCTCCTGCATCCTATTTTCCAAGCACCTTGCGTAGCTCCGCAGTGAGACGCGGAACAATTTCGAAAAGATCGCCCACAATACCAATCGTGGCGACGTCGAAAATAGGTGCATCGGGGTCTTTATTGATGGCGATTATGACATCGGACGCCGACATGCCGGCCAAGTGCTGGATCTGACCGCTGATGCCACAGGCGATGTAGATTTTTGGGCAGACGGTCTTCCCGGTCTGTCCGACCTGATGTGAATAGGCAATCCAATCGGCATCCACTGCGGCGCGTGAGGCGGCAACTCCCCCGCCGAGGACTTCGGCCAGCTCATGCAGAATCGCGAAATGTTCGGGTTTCTGCAGGCCGCGTCCGCCGCCGACAACAAAGTCGGCCTCGGCAATGTTGATAATACTATCTTCCTCGGGCACATACTTCAGACGCTTGGTGCGTGAGACGAGCAGGGCCGGGTCGACCTCCTGGAGCAGAACCTCGCCGCTGCGGCCGGGATCCGGCTCGGCCTCTTTGAATACCTTGTGGCGTACGGTTGACATCTGCGGGCGGGTATTGGGTGAGAGAATGGTCGCCATGATATTGCCGCCAAAGGCGGGGCGGGTTTGGAGCAGGTCCTTGGTCTCGGGGTCAATCGCAAGTCCGGTGCAGTCGGCGGTCAGGCCGGCGCCGGTAGCGACCGCCACGCGCGAAATGACGCTGCGCCCGACCGTCGTGGCACCGCACAGCACCACGTTGGGCTTGTGGCGCTTGACCAATTCGGTCAGGACGGCGGCATAGGGCTCATCCTTGAAATAGGCCAGCTCAGGCTGATCGACCAGATAGACGATCTCGGCGCCTCGCGCGATCAAGTCGTTGGCTTGAGTAGAGACCCCGGAGCCGAGCAGTACGGCGCAGAGTCGCATGCCGAGATCGTCCGCCAGCTGGCGGCCTTCACCGAGCAGTTCATAGGTGATGGATTGGATCACGCCATCGTCCTGCTCGGCAATCACCCAGACATCCTCGTACGCGCTGAGGTCGGCGGTTTTCTCTTTTTGTTTCATTGAAATGGCATCGAACTTGCAGGCTGGGACGCAGGCGCCGCACAGGGTGCAGACGGTCAGATCGATGACGGCCAAGCGGTCGTCCATCTGAATCGCGTCAAACGGACAGGCCTTGACGCAGAGCTGGCAGCCTACGCAGGTTTCTTCGCTTACTTTGATGGGATCATCGCTCATAACGTCTCTTGCTCCCTAGGATGCGTTGCCGACGACCAGCGTCTTAAGTCGCTCTATCAGCTGCGGCACAACCTCGTCCGCGCTGCCTGTCAGGATCTCGCCACCGCCGCGCGGGGGAGGCGTGAAGATGGTCACGACCTTGGTGGGAGAGCCATCCAAGCCGAGCTTGGTTGGATCGCAGTCGAGATCGGCCGCAGTCCACACGAGAATGTCGGCCTTACGCGCGGCCATCTTGCCTTTGAGAGAGGGCAGGCGTGGCTCGTTAATCTCTTTGACCACGGTCAAGAGGCAGGGCAGTGAGCTCTCGATCACCTCGTAGCCGGATTCGAGCAGCCGCTCGGCCACAATACGGCCCTCTTCTATCTCTTCGATCTTGCGCACGTAGGTAATCTGGGGCAGGTCCAGGTGGGTCGCGATGCCGGGGCCGACTTGGGCGGTGTCGCCGTCCGACGCCTGCTTGCCGCACAGAATGAGATCCACATCGCCCAGCTTCTTAATGGCTTGGGAGAGCGTATAGCTCGTGGCCCAGGTGTCGCTGCCGGCGAAGGCGCGGTCGGAAATCAGGATGCCGGCGTCTACGCCCATGGAGATGGCCTCGCGCAGTACGGCGTCGGCTTGGGGCGGGCCCATGCTGATCGCGGTGACGGTTCCGCCCACGCGCGCTTTGAGGCGCACAGCCTCTTCGATGGCATAGGTGTCAAACGGATTGACGATGGACTCAACGCCCTCACGCATGAGCGTGTTAGTTTCCGGGTTGATTTTGACGTCTGTTTTGTCCGGCACCTGCTTAATGCAGACCACAAAATGCATAGGGCTTCCTCTTCACTGAGCTTCAAGTCAAAATAACACATCAAGTTAATCTTCCGAGTGTCGGCTTGGCAAGCGTGAATCCCACTATCCGCGCTCGGACCCACGGGTGTGCGTTGTTCCTAAATGACGCAAGCATAGGTGATTAGA
>JABMPJ010000179.1 GCA_013203785.1 Lentisphaerota bacterium
GCATTATGGCCGACCGCTATCCGTGCGGCCCCGGCCGTCCGGGGCCCTCCATTCCACGGAAAACCGTCCGAGTCCATGATGGAGGGACGCGCTCTGTCGCGTCCGGCTACCGATGGGATGCCATCATGCGAATTGCTGCAATCCGCCGGGCCGCCTTGGCTCTTGACGCCATGTCCGGCATGCGGCACCTTTAGCGCAAATCAATAGAGGAGATGGCATGGACCCAACAATTGAAGATGGCGCGACGGTGTTGTTTCAGGGCGACAGCATCACAGATGCAGGACGCGGAGCACTCGATCCCGAAAACCTTGGAACGGGCTACGCGATGATGGCGGCCAGCTGGTTTTCGGCGGCCTTTCCGGAAAAGAGGGTCTCTTTTCTGAATCGAGGCATCAGCGGTAACCGCGTCGTCGATCTGGAAAATCGCTGGGAGCACGACTGTATCGATCTAAAGCCAAACTGGGTCTCCATCATGATCGGTATTAACGACACATGGCGTGCCTTCGATAGTGGAAACCCCACCTCAACCGAAGCGTACGAGGCGGCCTACCGCACCATTCTGACACGGACGCGCGATGCCCTCGGCGCGCAACTCATCTTGATTGAGCCCTTCGTACTGCCCTTTCCGGAGGACCGCATCGCCTGGCGTTCTGATCTGGATCCGCGGATTCGCGTCGTGCGTGCTCTGGCGGATGAATTCGATGCGCTTCTGGTGCCACTCGATGGCATCCTTAACGCCGCTGCCGAGAAGCGACCGCCCAGCTTCTGGGCCCCCGATGGCGTGCATCCCACTCCCGCTGGTCATGCCCTGATCGCCCAGTCCTGGTTACGCGCAGTCAAGGCACTGGCGTAGGAGGCACACTTGAACATTTTGCTCCTGGCCCCGCATCCGTTCTACCAGGAACGCGGCACACCGATTGCCGTACGCTTGCTGGCGGAGACACTGGCCAGAGACAACCACCACGTCGATATTATGGCCTACCACGAAGGCGATGATGTCGATATACATCCGCAGGTCACACTCCTGCGCAGCCCGGCGCCTCCCGGGATTCGTGGAATCAAGCCGGGCTTCACCATCAAGAAACTCATCTGCGATGCCTGGATGGCTCCCGCCGCGATGCGGCTGGCAGATCGCGGCCACTACGACATCGTACATGCCGTGGAGGAGTCGGTCTTCATGGCCATGCGGATCAAGCAGCGCACCGGGATTCCCTACGTCTTTGACATGGACTCCTCCATGCCGCGCCAGATCATCGAGAAACTCCCCTGGATGCGCCCCTTGTCCGGGCTGATGTGTGCTTTTGAGCGGCAAGCCATCCGGGGTGCGGCTGCGGTCGTTCCGGTCTGCGACTACCTGGCCGACATCGCGCGGAGCGAGGGTGCCTCCCGCATTGCGATCCTGCGTGATATTCCGCTCTTCGGCAACGCCGACAGGCCCCCCGATTCCGGTGCGCTACTGCCCGAGCTTCCCGCCCCGCGCTTCCTCTATGTGGGAAACCTGGAGCGCTATCAGGGCATCGATCTCATGCTGGAGGCGTTCGCCATCCACACGCAAAATGGGGGCGCGGGCTCGCTGGTCATCGTGGGTGGCAACCCGCGTGATATCCGCTCCTACGGCGACAGGACCACACGGCTCGGACTTGCCGAGCGCGTCACGCTAACCGGACCACGCCCAGTGGCGCAACTTCCCGATCTGCTCCGTCAAGCCGACATCCTGGTTTCGCCTCGAATCAAGGGCGGCAATACGCCCATGAAGGTCTACTCTTATCTGATGTCAGGAAAGCCCGTCCTGGCTACGGCGATTGAATCGCATACCCAGGTGATGGACGGCAAGATTGCGCTAATGGCCGATGCCACACCCATCGCCATGGCCGACGGCATGCGGCGCTTGGCCTCTGATCCGGCGCTTTGCCACGCATTGGGAGCGGCAGGCGGCGCTCGGGCACGCAGAGATTTCAGTTTAGTGGCCTACCAGGAAACGCTGCATGACCTCTATGCCGATCTAGCGCAGGAGGCCCGCCTCAGTCCGCCTGCACGATGAGGCTTTCACCCGTGGCGCGCTTCATCTGCGCGGCGGCCAACTCCAGATCGTGACGGGCGGTCGATTGCTCCAACTGTGCCCGCGTCAACTGTAGCTGTGATTCAAGCACCTCAAGCTGAGTTCCCTTGCCGGCCTTGTAGCGACTACGGGCCATTTCGAGTGCCTCACGTGCCTGGGTGATCACGGTTTCACTGGCCGCCAGAATTGCGGCCGCTTCTTGCTGATCGTAATAGCTCTGGCGCACCTCACCCTCAATCATGAGCGCCGTTGCGGCACCCCCCAGGGCGATCTGGCGTTCACTCGACCGGGCCTGTCGAACCTTGCCGCGCCGCGCCCCGCCATCGAACCAAGGCCACTCGACTTTCACGCCAGCGCGCCACCCCTCCAGAGATGAGGCCGTGCCATACTGATCGCTCTCAACACCATAGCCAGCGAAGAGGTCCACGAGAGGGGACTGCTCGCGCTTGACCATGCGAACCTTGGAGCGGGCCGCCGCCAAGTCATGCTCGGTTCGTTCGATCTCGGGCCGGTTCTGTAGGGCCATGTCAATCGCCTCATCCAGCTCCCGGGCAGTGGGTTTCGCGGCGGGCGCGCTGCTGAGCAGGGTTGCCGACGCATCCTGACCGGGCGGATACGGCAGTCCGACAATCTCCTGCAAACGATCAACGCTACGGCGCCGGTCGTTTTCGGCGCGAATGAGCGGCGGACGCGCATTGGCGAGGGCGACCTCGGCCTGCATAACGTCATACTTCTCGCCCGCTCCCGCCTTAAACATGTTGCGTGCGATGGTGAGCTGCTGCTCGTACACAGAGAGAGCCTCCTGCTGCACCCGCACACGCTGATCGGCCAACCAGGCCCCGTGGTAGGCCCGCAGGACCTGGATGAGGAGGTCCTCTGCGCCAGCCCTAACGGATGTCTCGATTGATCGTCGATGTGCCTTGGCGCCCTGGATGAACTGGCGGTTCCGACCACCGCTGAAAACGGTTAGAGTTGCATCGAGAGAGGCATCCCACCGGGTGGACTCCGGGCTGAAACCGCCAAAGCTCTGTAGGCGCCCCTCGTCGAAGGCCTCGTAGTCGCCCGAGGCCGTCAGGCGGGGAAAGAATCGCGCGCGCGCCTCGGTCAGCAAGCCATCCTGCTCGACCAGCCGCTCGCGCGTGGCCGCCAAGCCGGGGTTGTGTTCCAGGGCCAGGGAACAAGCCTGCTCGATGCCGAGTTCGGCTGGCAACGACTCTGGCGCGACCTCTTCCGCCCCTACCCCCGCAGCCCACAGCGCCAGGGCCATCATCATAGCACTCTGTTCACGCTTCATTTCACTGTCCTCTTCGCTCGTCCACCCGCCAGGTCGGCCAGCAGCGTGTACATCACCGGAATCACAAACAGCGTCAGGATCGTACTGGTGATCATGCCACCCACGGCGACGACGCCCATCGGCCGACGGCTTTCAGCGGCCGCGCCAAAGCCAATCGCGATGGGGAGAATGCCCGCAATAGTGGCCATACTGGTCATCAGAATGGGGCGCAGACGAATCAGCCCGGCCTTAAGCATAGCCGCCTTCGCATCCAGCCCTTGTGCCCGCTGCTGATTGGCAAATTCCACCAGCAGAATCGAGTTTTTCGTCACCAGCCCGATCAGAAGGATCAGCCCCACCTGGCTGAAAATGTTGATGTTCATGGCCGGTATACGCGGCACCAGACCGCTTAGAATCGGGACGAACGCCGGTGGGTCGGGGGCGTAGTGAGCCCACCCATACAGCATGGTGCCCAGGCCGTTAACCAGGTTGAGCACATAGAGCAGGCCAAAGGCACCGAGAAAGGCGAGTGGCAGGGCCAGCATGACGACGAAGGGACTCACGAAGCTCTCAAATTGCGCGGCCAACACCATGTAGACCACGATGATCGCTAACAACATGAAGCCGTAGATGTCCGCGGATGATTCCTGGAGATCTTTCGCCTCTCCGCTCCAGTCGTAGGAGAAACCCGGCGGCAACATCTCGGCCAGGATGGCATCGGTTCGCGCCACCGCCGTGCCCAGGGTTACACCCGCAGGGGTGGCTTCAATGATGGCGGCACGCTCGCGAGCGTGGCGCTTAATCATCGTGGGCCCGGCCGTCTCACTGGTTGTAATGACGTTGCTCAGCTGAACCAGGCTGCCGTCTCGGCCCCGTACAAAGAGCTGGTCCAGATCGGCGGGGACCAGCCGATGGTCACGTTCCAATTGAGCGATGACCTCATACTGTTTGCCCTTCAGCTTGATCTCGCTGATATCATCACCACCAAAGAGGATCTGAAGCGTGCGCGAGATGTCGCGTACCGATACGCCAAGTTCTGCGGCGCGGTTGCGGTCTATCACGACGCGCAGCTCCGGTTTACTCATGGTGAAGGCGGAGCGGGCGTTGACGACAAAGCCCTCCTGCCATAGCCGACCCACCATAGCCTGTGTAAACTCGTTTAGTTTGTCGAGATCGGGGTTTTTCAGGACCAACTGGTAGGGTTGTGAAAAGCCAATGTCCACGGCTTTGGGCATAATGGGAATGCTGATCGCGCCCTCGACCTCCATGAAGAGGCGGGCTCCCAGCCCATTCGGACCGCCCACCACATCACCGATATGCGCCCGCTTCCCATTCTTAAGCCGGACAAAGGTAAAGCCCATCGCTGCATTACCGGGTCCCTCAAAGGGCAGCGCCACGGCACTGAAATAGGACTTCACGGCCGGTTCCTCGGCCAAGATGGACTCCACCTGCTGCATCATGCGGTCCGTATACTCCGGAGCCGAGCCATCTGGCGCGATCACAATGCCCAGCAGTCGGCCCTTATCTTCCTGTGGCAGGAACTCCTGGTCGAGGTGCTTGAAGAGCCAGTATGAGGCACCAATGGAGAGCAGCGCGATCAGGACGATCTTCCATCGGTTATTCAAAGACCACCCCAGGCTGCGCTCGTATCGGTCATTCATGCGCTCGAAGCGCACTTCGAGCCAGTTGTAGACACCACCGTGCCGCACAGCGGCGATCGGCTTGAGCACCCGCGCCGCCGTCATGGGAGCCAACGTAAGCGCCACGATCGACGACACCACCACAGAGACAGAGAGCGCAACGGCAAACTCGAGCAGCAGGCGGCCGGCAATACCACCCACAAAGGCCAATGGGATGAAGACGGCTACGAGTGAGAGTGTCGTGGCAATCACCGGGAACGTGATCTCCTTCATCGCGACAATGGCCGCGTCAAAGGGCGGCTCTCCAGCCTCAATATGTCGATGAATATTCTCCAACACGACAATCGCGTCGTCGACCACAATACCGATCGCCAGGACCAAGGCCAGCAGGGTGAAGATATTGATCGTGAGCCCCAGCACATAAAGCACGCCAAACGTGGCGGCAATGGAGACGGGGATGGCGAGGGTGGGCACCAGCGTGGAACGGCCGCTACGCAGGAAGATGAAGATCGTCAGCACCACCAGCACGAAGGCCATGGCGAGGGTAATCCAGACCTCTTTGACCGCGTGCCCTACATAGACCGACTCATCATACGGAAATTCAAAATGGACCCCCTCAGGCAGCGAGGGGGCTAACTCGGCCATTCGCGCCTTGATGCCCTTTGCCACGGTGAGCGTATTGGCACGTGACTGGCGCACAATACCAAGCCCAATCGCAGGTTTACTGTTAAACCGGGCCACCGCGCGCTCATCCTCTACGCCCATCTCGGCCCATCCCACGTCCGCCAAACGGACCACACCAGCGTCACCCCGACTGATCACCAATCTGTTGAAGGCCTCAGCCGTCTTCATCTCTCCGAGGGTTCTGATCGTGAATTCACGTTCAGTATTCTCAACCCGTCCGCTGGGCAGCTCGACGTTTTGAAGGCGTAGAGCCTCGGCCACATCCAGGGAGGTCACCTGGCATGACGCCATCTTGAGCGGGTCGAGCCAAATGCGAATGGCCCGCTTCTTCTCGCCCCCCAAGATGACCGAACTGACGCCCGGCACCGTCTGGAGACGGTCTTTCACCATGTCGTCGGCGATCTGGGTCAGTTCCGCCACGGTGTGTGCATCGCTGAAGAAGGCGACCCACATGATCGGTGAGGCCCCGGCATCCTGTTTTGAAATGACCGGCTCATCAATGCCATCCGGCAGATCGCCCCGTACGCGCGCCACACGATCGCGCACATCCTGCGCGGCGAGATCCACATCGCGGCCCTGGATGAACTCCACCGCAATACTGCTGACCTGTTCGCGACTCTCGCTGGTGAGCAGCTTAATGCTGTCCGCACTGCTGATGGCCTCCTCGAGCCGCTCCGTGACTTCAGTCTCCACAACCTCGGCGTTGGCACCCGGATACACCGTCAGGACGTTGATCACGGAGGGGTCGATATCCGGGAGCTCTCGCACGGGCAGGCGCTGCAACCCTACCAGGCCGAAAAAGACCAGGGCGACGTTGAGCATGATCGTCGCCACAGGGCGACGAATGAAAAACTCATAAAGATTCATGGCTGCGCTCCGCCGATGGGGCCGGGCTTAACCCCGTAAGTGACCGACTCCGGCGCCGCCAGCACGGGCGAGCCCGGGCCCATCTTCTGCCAGCCCTCGACCACCACGAGGTCGCCATCACTCAAACCGGAGCGAACTTCGACGCGGCCCTTTGAGCGACGACCGGTCTCAACCGGGGCAAACTCCGCCACGCCATTCGTGGTTACGCGCACCACGATCATGGCGGGTCCCTGCATCTGGATGCAGGACTCTGGTATCTGAAGCGAAGCCTCCTGTTCCGTAAGAATGACCGCCAGGGCCCCGAACATGCCCGGCTTGAGGCGTCCGTCTTCGTTCGCCACTTCGGCTTTAATCCGCACCGTGCGCGAGGCGGAATCGATCAATGGCGACACATAGACGATTGAGGCTGTGAAGACCTCGCCAGGATAAGCCTCTGTCTTAAATTCCACATGGAGTCCAGGAGTGAGGCTGGGGCCATAGCGCTCCGGAACCGCCCCGATCACCTCGAGCGGATCGGTCTTGACCAATGCCAGCAGTAGCTGACCACGCCTGACAAACTGGCCCACGCTGACCGAACGCTCCCCGACGCGGCCGGCAAAAGGGGCGCTGATCACTGTCTTGGCCTGATCATCAGCGGCCAGCTTGAGCCGGGCCTCAGCCGATTGGAGTGCCGCATCACCCTCGTCGTAGGCCTGCTGCGATATCGTATCGTTTGAAAGCAGCCCCTCATTGCGCTCATGCGTCAGCCCGGCAACGCGGCGGGCGGCCTCGGCTTCGGCCAGCCGTGCGGCGGTCTGAACATCGTCAAGCTGGAACAGCTTGGCTCCGGCTTCGACGGCCTGCCCCTCCACGACCGCGATCGCGGTTACCGTAGCATCGAGCTCACTAAGCAGCGTGATCGCATCGCGCGCCGCGAGCGAACCCACCAATTCTACCGCATCGCGCGTCGGCTCACTTACCGCCCGGGCCACAATAGCGGGAACCGGCATCTGAGCCTGCTGCTCCGGGGCCTCATCGGACTTCTGGCCACAGCCCGCTAGCAGGACAACCGCCGCAAGGGCAATCATGGGTCTCTTTTTCATAGGGGTACTCACCTTTCACTCTAAATCGATCTCCTGCGAGCCCAGTAAATTTGAACGTATCGCACCATATGTCAACACGGGAATGTCCCCAGAATGGTGTCGCCTTCTGTTCTGATTCACTGCAGCGTTGACTCTGGTCGCGAACTACCGTATTTTTACGCGTTCAAGTCAATGGAAGGATATAGAAATAATGACTGACGAGATTTTGACACCCGAAGAGGCAGAGACAACCACAACCGTAGCTTTGCTGTTTGAACTCGAGAATGTCGCGTTCCAGGGGCGACGAGTCGTCTTTGATGTATTAAAGAGCATGCTGGCCGACAAGGACATGGATCTGACTCCGATCCATTTTTCGCGCTGCTGCGTGGATACGTCGGTTGAGGTCGCCTTGCCGCACCTGCTCGAACTGATGGAGCGTCAGCGTATTTCGGCGGATAAGATGGTTCCCGAGATCCTACAGGCCATTCGTGCCACACTGATCGACAACACTCCCGCCTCGCCCAAGTCCCTTTCAGGATTGCTCAACAAAGCACAGGCCGAGGGCTACAAGCTTGGTGCCGTGAGCGATATGGATGCCGAGGCCGCTGCACAGCTATTTGCCCGCTTGGATGTGGGCGAGCCCGAAGAGGGTGCGATCATGACCACAGAAGATGAGCTGGGTACCGGAGATTCGCAGGCGTGGCAGAATGCTGCGCGTGCTCTCGATGCCGTGATTCCTTCCTGCGTAGCCATCACCACCAGCAACCGCGCGGCCCATGCCGCCGTATCGGCCGGTATGCGCTGTGTCGTGATTCCTGATAAGTACACATCATTTCAGGACTTCGGCGGCAGCGATCGCATTCTCGACACGCTTGACGATGCGGCCTGCCAGGAGATTCTCGGCATGCTCGCCGAGCACGCATGAGCAGCCCGCTTCCGGAGCGAGGGATCGACCGCCTCCTGGGCGTCGTCGATCACTTGCGCGGCGAAGGTGGCTGCCCCTGGGACCGTGAGCAAACCCTCGAAACACTCAAGCCCTATCTGATTGAGGAGTGCTACGAGGTCCTTGACGCTCTGGATGAAGGTGATCCCCAGCACCATGCCGAGGAGCTCGGTGACGTACTGCTTCAGGTTGCACTGCATGCGCGCATCCGTAGTGAAGAGCAGGCATTCACCTTCGATGACGTCGCGCACGGTATTGCCGACAAGCTGATCCATCGCCATCCCCATGTTTTTGGCGACGTCAAGGTCGCCGACACCCAGGAGGTCCTCGCCAATTGGGAAAAACTCAAGGCGGATGAGAAGGGCGGACAATCCATCTTGGCCGGTATTCCGCGCCATCTACCTGCACTCCAGAAAGCACAGCGACTGCAAAGCCGCGCTGCACGGGTAGGTTTCGACTGGGCCGACATCCGTGACGTGCTTGCCAAGATCGACGAAGAGCTGGCCGAGACGCGCGAGGCCATGCAGGGCGCAGACCCGGATCATGTGGCCGAGGAACTCGGCGACCTCCTCTTCTCTGTGGTCAACTTGGCCCGCTTCGTCAATGTGAATGCCGAGGAGGCCCTGCGCCAAACCTGCGACAAATTCATACGCCGCTTCAAAGGGGTGGAAGCGCGCGTCACTGAGAGCGGGCGAACCCTGCAGGAGTGTGATCTGGCCGAAATGGATGCGCACTGGAACGCCATCAAGGTCGATGAGAAGGCCGCCCGCCCCGCATCGGGGGAATGATGTCAGAGGGCTCAGGCGGACGCGATCGCTGACGCCTTGATCGTTTCGCCCGTCGCACGGTGAATCAATTCAGCATCCTTGGCCACGGCACCATCCGCGATCAGATCGGTGACAGCATACCGGTTCATTGGCCCGTATTCGGTGCCGTCCACCAGCGTGACCATCCAGTCCATTTCGAGCCCGGCTACGTCGGCGGCCTTGGCCCAGAAGAGTTTATCAGACGATACATCGTGGTCGTGCGCCACGCGGCAATCCTTGGCCCAGCCCACAAGCACATCAAAGGCCACCGGACCCAGCATGTTCTCGCTGTCATAGCGCAGAAACCAGTCGTGCGGGGGTTCAGGCACCGGTACCGGTGCGGCCCGTTCTGTCCGGAGCTGTTCCAGCTCAGTCGTCAGTTCCACTATGCGCTTGGCCTGAGTCTCAGAGGCGGCCTTCACTTCGGCCAGCTGGGCCTGTAGCAATTGCAAGACGCTCTCATGCGCGGTGGCTGCGGTAGTGGCTTGCTCGGCCTCCTCACGGATCTTGGCGGCGGCGGCATCACCGGCCGCCACTTTCTTCTGTGCTTTCTTAAGCTCTGCCTCGCGGGCAGCGAGTGTCGCCTCCAGCTCTGCAAGTCGCACCCCAAACTGCTGCTTGGTCTCCTCCGCGTGCCGGCTCAGGTCAACATGCTCCGTCTGCTTCGCTTCGTGCGCCGAGCGCTCCTCGGCCAACTCAGCTTTGAGCGTTTCGAGCTGCTGGGCGTGGGCAGTGGCTTCCGCGGCTAATTGATTCGCGAGTGCTTTCGTTTCTGCCGCATGAACGGAGGTCGCTTCAGCCCACTGCGCCTGCACGGCTTCAACCTTGCTTACATCTGCTGCGGCCGCCGCCGCGGCCCGCTCGGCGTCCTCACGCGCCTTAATCAACGCGGCCTCTCTGGCCGTCCACTCTTCGGCCTTCTTTATGAGATCGGCTTCGTGCGCGGACGACGCTTCGGCCAACTGACGTTTCAACGTGTCGGCCTCGAGGGTAAGCGTCTCTTCCCGGGTGGCCAGTTGCGTCGTGAGGGCCGCCACTTCCGCTACATGTGCGGCCTCCGCTGCTGTAGTCGCTTGCACGGCCTCGACACGGGCCTCGATCACAGCCGCAGCGCTAGCCTGTAGCTGCTCCTGGGCCGTAGCCAGATCGGCCGCCACCTTCTCTTGGGCCTTCGTAAGCTCGGCCTCGCGGGCGACGAGTGTCGCTTGTAGCTCTGCAAGTCGCGCCCCAAGCTGCTGCTTGGTCTCCTCCGCGTGCCGGCTCAGGTCAACATGCTCCGTCTGCTTCGCTTCGTGCGCCGAGCGCTCCTCGGCCAACTCAGCTTTGAGCGTTTCGAGCTGCTGGGCGTGGGCAGACGCCGCCTCGGCCAGTTGATTCGCAAGTGCTTTCGTTTCAGCCGCATGATTTGCCGTTGCCTCAGCCAACTGCGCCTGCACCGCCTCAACCTCGCTCACATCTTCAGCGGCCGCTACTGCGGCCCGCTCGGCTTTCTCACGAGCCTTAACCAGATCGGCCTCGCGGGCCTCCCATGCTTCCGCTCTCTCCGTGAGCTCGCTTTCACGTGCAGACAGCGAGGCTTCGAGCTCTGCGAGTCGTGCTCCAAACTGCTGCTGGGCCTCTTCCGCCTGCCGACTCAGATCAACGTGCTCAGCCAGCGTGACTTCATGCGCGGACCCCGCCTCGGCCAACTGACGTTTCACGGTTTCGGCTTCGCGGGTAAGCGCTTCCTCGCGATCCGCCAGTTGTTTTGTGAGTGTCGCCACTTCCTCTGCATGCGTAGCCTCCGCCTCCGTGACCGCTTGCGCCGCCTCGGCGCGGGCCTCAATCACGTTAGCATCGCGGACCTTCAGCTGCTCTTGAGCCGCAGCTAGATCAGCCGCCACTTTCGCCTCTGCCTTCGCCAGATCGGCCTCGCGGGCGGCGAGGGTCGCTTCCAACTCGGCGAGACGCTCCCCAAATTGCTGTTTGCTCTCCTCGACATGCCTGCTCAGATCACCATGCTCCGTCCGCTTCGCTTCGTGTGCAGACCGCTCCTCAGCCAGCTCGGCTTGGAGTGCATCGAGCTGTTGTGTGTGTGCCGACAACGCTTCGGCCAGCTGACGTTTCACGGTTTCGGCCTCACGGGCAAGCGCCTCCTCGCGATCGGTCAGTTGTTCTGTGAGTAACGCCACTTCCGCCGCATGCGTGGTCTCAGCCTCTGCGACCGCTCGCGCTGCCTCGGCGCGCGCCTCAGCCAGGGTGGCATCACGCACCTTCAGTTGCTCTTGAGCCGCGGCCAGATCAGCCGCCACCCTCTCCTCTGTCTTCACAAGCTCTGCTTCGCGGGCGGCCAGGGCCGCTTCCAACTCGGCGAGACGCGCTCCAAACTGCTGCTTAGTCTCCTCGACATGCCTGCTCAGATCACCATGCTCCCTCTGCTTCGCTTCGTGTGCAGACCGCTCCTCAGCC
>JABMPJ010000002.1 GCA_013203785.1 Lentisphaerota bacterium
CACCGCTAAACTTCGCCGTGCCTCTATCCTTGTTCGTTCGGAAGAACGGCCTGCTATTCCTTGGGTAAACTCCAGCCCTGAACAGCCGAACCGCCGTATACGCGATCCGTACGTACGGTGGTGGGGGAGGGCCTCCCCGCGAGGGGAGGTCCTATCCCGATCGCAAATATGATGTCGGTGATCAACTCCATCCGCATGCCTGGAGTTGCTCCTCCCGTTTGGCGCAAGCCTCTTTGTTGGGGAAATGCTCAGGCTGGTCAGCCAGAGCAAGCATGAGATATGGTTCATCTGGACACACGCTGGCACCTACTATCTCGACCTCATCATCCGGCCAAGCAGCATCCTCAAGATGCATGCCTGGGACAAGTGCGATGTCGGTGTCGAATTCCTTGCGGAGGCTCTTGTAGACGTGCTGCGGTTCGTCACAGTAGATCATGGCTTTGACGATGACTCTCATTCCTTCTCCTTCTGTTGGTGTATTGTGCTACTTGAGATCGAAGTGCCGCTGACGGAATACTGCATCTAGGATTTGGTCGATGACCGACGATTCCAGTACCATGTCCGCAGGGATGCCCCGCGCGCCGCATTCTTCCTCGGCGAAAGTGCGGGCACAGACAACGTTGAATTTCTCCCGCGTGCTCATTGATGCCCACTCGCACGTGGTCTGGAGTTCCGCCATGAAGAAAGCAGCATAGTCAGTTGGATCATTGATCTGAGGAAGTCCGTGAAGGCGACGCTCCATGACCAAGAACAGCTTGTCCTCTTCGGGAAGCTGAGGGTATGCTTTGAAGCACGACTGGGCTGACCCGTAAAGCGAGAGCACGAAACCGACTCTCGGGTAGAGCTGGGAGGCACGTTGGCTCGCGGGTAACGCGGCCAGCCCAACGCTTTTGACAAAAGCTTGGTCTTGGCAGAACTGCTTTGCCATACGCCTTGCCACAAATGCTTGATCAACGAATGCTTTCAGGAATCCGATTTGATCCTCCCTTCTCTCTGCGAACGTCGTGCGTGACGGGCGCGGCTTTAGACGCGTACCGTCCACGCATCTTGTTAGGGATTTTCTCCTGACATTGCTGGGAGGAGGAAGAAAGCTATCACTCCCCACGAAATTAACCAGATTCCAAGCACGAGTATGAATCTTCTGGAATTGGATTCCTCATACAACTTGCGATGGACGAGCTTGTCGAGTTGCATTTTCTTGCCCAGCTTTGACATGCTGGAGCCGATTGGCTTGTGAAACCATGCAAGCAGGATGCCGGGAATCACGTTGGTGATTGCCATGATCAGTCCCATTGTGTGGCCTTTGTCCATGATTTGTTCATCCCTAACAGTTATTATGTTTGCTATCCAATAACGACAGATTTAATACTATCCAATAACAGCATTGAGGGGTGGGGAGGATTGCTATGGCGGATAGGGTCGATTTTTGGCGTGATTACGAGGATTGTGTGCGACATTCGGGGGTTCCCGAGGGGCAAATCAGATGGTATTTGCGCTGGATTGAGCAGTTTGTGAGGGTATTTAAAGGGGTCGCGCTGCGCGACCGGTCGGTTGCGGATGTGACGGCGTTCCTGGATGACTTGAAAGCCGATGCGACTCTCCTGCCCTGGCAAATTGAACAGGCGCGGCAGGCGCTCCGCATCCTTTACCGCGATCTCTTTGGTTATGACGGCCGTTCGATGGCGAGGGATCGGGGAAATATGATGCGGGATCGAGTGACGCAGCCACGGCAGTTGGATGCCCTGCATGCCCCTCTGCTCACGGACTTGCGAGCGGCCATCCGCATGCGACATTATTCGCCGCGGACTGAGCAATCCTATGTCGGATGGGTCAGGCGCTTCATAGCATTCCATGATTTGCAGGCTCCTGTCTCTCTGGGTGCGCTTCACATTCGCACCTTTCTGAACTACCTTGCCACCGAAAAGGGGGTCGCGTCCAGCACACAAAACCAAGCGCTCAATGCGATTGTCTTTCTCTATATACAGGTGCTGAATAGCGATCCGGGCGATTTTTCGGACTTCACGCGCGCTAAGACGCCTATCCGCAAACCACGTACGTTGTCGAGAGAGCAGGTGAGTGTGCTGCTCGATACCTTGACGATGCCGCACAATTTGATGGCCCTGCTGATGTACGGCGCCGGACTCCGGATCGCTGAGTGCTTGGCGCTGCGCGTACGGGATATCAGCTTTGACGAGGGAACCCTTCACATCTATGGCAAGGGCGCCAAGGAGCGGATCGCGATGCTGCCCCCCGAAGCGGTCGATCTGCTGCGCGAACAGATCGAGGCGGCCCGCGTGTTCTACGAAGAGGACCGCCGGCACGACTCGGGAGTGGAATGGTCTCAGTGCTTTGTGTTCTCCTCGTGCGCACTTGCGGTCGATCCCGCCACCAGAACAGTGGAGCGGGGCCACATGACGCGCAATGGGGTTCAGGTGGCGCTCAAGGATGCAGCGCGGCGTGCGGGTATCGTTGCTAACGTCACGCCGCATTGCCTGAGGCATTCGTTTGCGGCTCACATGCTGGAGGACGGTACACATATTGAAAGAATCCAGGAGCTGCTTGGCCATGCACGACTCTCGACTACAGCGATTTATGCACATCCGATGAACCGCCCCGGCGCAAAACCGGTCAATCCGCTCACGCGTCTAAGGGCGCTGATGGCGGAACAGGAGTGATGAATGATGCGATGCGTTTGCGAAGCCGGGAGTATGCCGCAGCCAGGATATCAATGATACGTGGTGCTTCGTGGGGCGCGGGTTGAGGGCAGGCCGCCCGGAGCCCGGCCAACTTACGGTGCATCGGTCTGCCGTGAGAGCGATCCTATCCCCCGATTACCATTTGCCTTACCCGCGGCAGCGCATACAGCATCAGGTAGACTAGGATGCCGGTGAGTGAGATGTAGATCCAGACGGGCCAGACGCGGCGCATGAGGCGTGCGTGGGCTTCGCGGCGGTTGTGGGCGATGAGCCATACTCCCCAGAAGATGAAGGGGAGGATGAGCACGGCTAGCAGGCTGTGCGGGATCAGGATGAGCAGGTAGAGCACGTAGGTCCAGTCGTGGACGGGATAGTGTGTCGAGCCGTTGATTGAGTGGGCGTAGAGGTAGGCGGCCAGGAAGAGGGCGGAGCTCACCAGGGCCGCGATCATGGTGGCTTTGTGCTGTGGGATACTTCTGCGCTTGATCGCCACATACCCCACCAGCAGCAACACCGTCGTCGCCACATTCATGCTTGTGCTGACGTTGGTCCAGAAGTGGGGTGTTGGCAGGGCGGGGTCCATCAGGGCATTTCTCCGCTGAGTAGACGTTCGATGTCCATAGTCAGGCGTTCGACTTCCGCTCCATCCTGTCCATCGTAGTAGCCGCGGATGTAGCTGCTTTGATCCACGAGTACGAAGTAGGCCGAGTGGTTGATCGGATCGTCTTGGGTGCCGATCTTGAGACCATTCAATGAGAGTTCCTGGATCGCCTCGAGTGGGCCCGTCAGGAAATGCCACTGGTCGGGGTCAGCGCCGAGGGCTGTGGCGTGTACGGTCAGGACGGCCGGTGAGTCGTACTGCGGGTTGACGGTCACCGCGACGAAGTGCACATCCAGATTGCCTTTGTGCACGGCGTAGACCGAGCCCATGCTGTTCATCATGATGGGACAGAGGGTGGGGCAGGTGGTGAAAAAGAAGGTGGCGACCCACACGTGGCCGGTGAGCTGGTTGAGTCCAAAGCTGTGCGAGGTTGAGTCGGTCAGTTCAAAGTCCGGCACCCGGCTAAGGGTGGGCAATGGCTTGGGCGCGGATGGCGCTAGTGGGCCGTCGCGCCGTGCAATGAGCGCCACAGCAACAATCGCGACGGCGAGGCTGACGATGATAAGGGGCAGTGGGCGTCGTGGGGTGGCATTTGAGTTCGGCATGTTTGGGTCTCGTGATAGCTGCTTTTCTCGTGATCGTAATCATAATCCTGCTCGTAATCGTGATCCGAGTACGATTACGAGTAGGATTACGATTATGACGAATGGCGAATCCTTCGGATTCACTGCCTATTTCGTTTAAGTGTTCCCCTATAAGAACGAATCGATCACCATACAGAGCAGAAGCAGCGGAAGGTAGAAAACGGTGGCTTTCGTGAGTCGGCGGGATGCGGCTACGGAGCGTAGGGCTGCCAGACGCGTGCCGAGAAAGATTAGCCAGCCGCCCATGAGCAGCGAGGTCAGTAGGTAGAAGAGGCGCGTCATACCGGTCAGGGTCGGTAGTGAGGCGACGACTAGGAGAACAACGGTTCCCAGCACGACACCCCATGAGGTGTGTGCGCCGCTGTCGTTGGTGGAGAGCATCTTGAATCCGGCCTGTGCGTATTGATCGCGGTGGGTCCAGACGATGGAGTAGACGTGCGGGTGCTGCCATACGAAGAGGATGGCGAACAGGACCCATCCCTCCAGTCCGAGCGTGCCCTGTGCGCCCACCCAGCCGATGAGGGGGGGCATGGCACCGGGGATGGCACCGATTGTCGTGTTGAAAGCGGAGATTCGTTTGGCGGGTGTGTAGACGAGGACATAGAGGAAGTTGGTGAGCAGCACGAGAAAGGCGGCCATGACATTGACTGCCACCAGCAGCACGGCCTCACCGACCAGGATGAGGGTCAGGCCGAAGGCGAGGGCGTGCATCGGGCGAATCAGACCTGCCGGTAGGGGGCGGTTGCGGGTGCGCGCCATGGCCCCATCGATATCGCGTTCGAGGTAGTTGTTGAGGACGGCCGCGCCAGAGGCACCGAGCGCGACCCCGATCAGCGTGGCCCAGAGCTTGAGGTCGGTCAGGAGGTGGGCCAGTCCCTCTGTCTGTCCGAAGAAATAGCCCCAGATGGTGGTGACCAGCACCATCTGCGTGATGCCGGGTTTGGTCATGGAGTAGTAGAGCGCCATGCGCGACTTCATGGTGCTGCGGCTCCGGCCGATGGGAGGGCCGACGGGGAGAAGGCTCGCATGGCGACGAGGACGAGAGAGGCGAGCAGGGCGGCGCCCGTGACGACGTGCAGGCTGGTGATCAGTTCGCCCTTATTCGACCAGACCGAGAACATGCCCAGCACAATCTCAACCACGAGGAGTGCGCCCACGCCGCGCAGGGTTAGGATGACGCCATGTTTGCGGGGGTAGTGCTGGATGGCGGCCTTGGTCATCCAGAAGAGGGAGACCAAGATCAGGAGCGCCATGCAGCGATGGGTGAAGTGGGTATGCATCTGATAGGCCTGTACCGGTTGGCTCAGTTCGAATTTGGCCCCATGTTCCCACACCGCCTCACTGCGCCAGGCGTTGACCCATGCCACGCCCTCGGCATTGAGGCGCGGGACAAGGCGACCGGCAACGCGTGGAAAGTCCGGAATGGCCACCCCGCCCTGCTGCTTCATGTCGTGGCGCATGTAGGCGGCCAAGGCGAGTTGGGTGAATACCAAGCAGATCGTCACAATGGCTGCGCGTTTGAACGAACGCGTGGGGGGTGTTCGCAGTGCGGGATCGGCGGTCCGACACCCCTCACGGGAGAGGCTGAAGGCGAGTGCCACGGTGAGGCAGAGGAAGACCTGCGCCAAGATGGCGTGAAGAACGGATACACAGGTAGGCAGTGCCAAGAGCACGGTCATGCCCCCCAGAATGCCCTGAATAACGACCGTGCCGAAGCAGGCGATCGCGGTGCTGCGGACCCACCTGCGCGGCTCGGAGAAGATCAGCCACGTGGTCAAGATGAGGATCAAGCAGCCAGCCGCGGAGGCAATCACGCGGTGGAGGTGCTCATAGAGGACGCCACCTTTCCACATTGAGAAGGGCATGCCCCACATGTGGTAGCCGTAGGAGGTGGGCCAGTCGGGCACGGAGAGCCCGACGTTCTTGCTGGTGACGACGCCGCCCGCAAAGATCAAGATCAAGGTGGTGAAGCAGGTGAGAATGGCCAGCGAGGCGCGGCCGATGTGGTAGGTGCCCTGTGTGTTTTCTGAGTTCATAATAGCCTCCCCAAGAACGATGGTTCTTCGCTATTCAATATCCAACAGCCAACAAGGAATATCCAACCGACCAAGGGAAGAGAGAGACGGGCATAGCTGGCCGAAAGAGATTCATTCTCAGTTCTGTCTCACTTGGACATTGGATCTGGAAATTGGCTGTTGGATATTTTCTTCTCCTCCTAGTCACTGGTGACTGGTAATTGATCCCGCGCCCCTACCAGTCATCGTCGGCATTGGCCGCCATCTCGGCCAGTCGTTCTTCGTACCATGCCTCGAACTCCGCCTCTTTGACCACGTTAAAGCGTCCGGCCATGCGGTAGTGCCCCACACCGCAGAGCTGGGCACAGGCGACCTGCCACTTCTCGTCGCCGCTCTCGCGCACGGGGAGGAACCAAACCGGAATCTCCATACCGGGAATGACATCCTGCTTAATGCGCATGGTGGGTAGAGAGAAGCAGTGGATCACGTCGAGCGATGTGAGTGTGACGAGGACGGGTATGTCCACCGGCACACGCAGATCGTTGACGACCCAGATATCGTCTGCGGCGGCGGGGTCTTCGCTGTCCAGACCGATCGGATTGGTTTCTGAATCGATCAGTTCCCCGTTCAGGCGCCCAAAGATGCTATCCGGTCCAGGATAGTGAATGTTCCAGACAAACTGCTGGGCGACCACATGGATCTGGGTCACCGGTTCGCCCTCAGCGGGCTTGGGGAAGTCCTCCACCCTGCTGGCCCATATGGGGATGGAGAACCCAATCAAGAGCAGGACCTCGACCACGACGACGGCGACCTCCAAGTAGGTCGGGGCATGACTGCGGATTCCGTCTGGATCGACCTTCTTCACTCGGCTGCTGCGGAAGCGGATGAGGGTGTAGACGAAGAACAACCCCCAGCCGACAAACAGGATCAGCATAAACCAGTGGACATAGATCATCAGCTGATCCATCGATCCGCCGTGCGATGAGGCGTCCACCGGGAGCCCCAGTTTATGAAATAGCTCTAACATGATGTTACCTCCCCGTTGCGGGGTTCTTTCTATCTCTTTCAGTGCGCATCGTCATGATCTGCGCTTTCAGCTAGCCGCCAGTTTACCCGATCGGTACATGTGTCCGCGGTGGACCAGGTAGCCAATGAACCCACCCAGCCCAAGGAGCACGCTACCGATGATGCTCAGCAACACCAGGATGCCTACCTGCATGCCGCGGGTCATGGTGTCGTCTGCCGCCCCCATACAGACCGCACAGGCGTTTGCCTGCTGGGCCGCCAGGGTGGTCAGGGCCATCACAACCGCTGGAAGGCGTACCGGCTTCATCGCTGCGGTCCCTTCAACTGCATCAGCTTATGAAAAGTTAGCCCGCCATAGGCGACCAACGCTACCGAGAAGAGCAGGGCGGTCCAGGCCATGTCACGCACAGGCAGGTTTGCCTGTGCTCCGCTGCCGATCAGGCCCCAATGGGCGAACCCGAGCGTCACGACCAGACTGGTGATCACAAACAGCACATGTATAAGTTTGAGTGGCATGGCTACCCCGCGTTGTTCGTCATGGTTAACAGAGCCGTCGCCACGGGCAACAGCAGTACGCTCAGCAGCAGAATCAGGGTCAGCACCAGGCAGTAGAAGATGATGGGCTTCTCACTCTTGAGGTGCATGAAGACCGTGGCGACGAGGGCGCCCTTGGTGCAGGCAATGACGAGTGCAATCGCCACGGCGATTGGCACGCCTACCTTCCATGAGGAGACCCAGACGGTCATTCCGGTCAGGATCATCAACGCCACGAAGACGAGGATGTAACCGCGGATATGTTTCTTAAACGCTTCGGGTGATTCAGTTGACATAGGGTCCCCCTACAGTAGGTAGAGTGTTGGAAAAAGAAAGATCCAGACCAAGTCCACGAAGTGCCAGTAGAGCCCGGCCACCTCGATACGGCCCGTGAACTGCTCGGGGTTGGTCTTCCACATGCGGCTGCCCGGAATGAGCAGGTAGAGGTTGACGACCAGCCCACCGATCACATGGACCACATGCAGGCCAGTCATGACCCAGTACATCCCCATGAGCGGGCTCATTCCCGGCGTGAGGCCATGTGCTAATTTGGCGCTGTACTCCGTATACTTAATACAGAGAAAGAGCAGACCCAACAGAATGGTCGCGCTCATGTAGAGCCGAAAACGCCCGAGCTGTTTGAGCACCAGCGAGGCCCACGCCATGACCATTGTAATGGAGGAGGTAATGAGTACGATCGTGTTGATCGTGGCCATCGGGATGCTCGCATGGAGGGGACTGCTGATATGTGTCGGGGTGGCGAGTGCCTTCGCTGGCGTGTCAGCCGTGGAGGCGTTCTCAGTCGCGTGGTCTGTGTGGTCATCGTGGGCGGCGGGGGCGTGGATCGCCGCCGGATCGGTCAACCCGTAGGCGAACGTCTTCCAATCCGGCGCACCGACCCGAAGGAAGATGTAGGAGGAGAAGAAGGCACCGAAGAGCATGATTTCCGAGGCGATAAAGAGCCAGATGCCAAGTTTAGCGTTGGTCAAGCCGGTGTCGGGACGTTCACGATCAATATAGGGTATCAACTCTGACATCAGCCGACCTCCGGTTCGTTCTGGGGCAGATAATCCTTGGCGCAGCCCGGTTGACTGTAGGCGTAGGCGTCACGATAGACGACCGGTGGGGTTTCAAAATTACCGTGCGGAATGGGCGGGGAGGGGGCGGCCCATTCCAAGGTCGTGGCTTCCCACGGGTTGGGGCCCACCTTGCGGCCGTGCCTGATGCTCCAGAAGAAATTGAAGATGAAGGGGATCTGGACCAGCGCCAATGTCCACGCTCCCATCATCATCACCTTGTTCGTCCACATAACGGGCTGAGCGTGTGTGTAGGTGGCCCCTCCGTCAAAGAGGCGGCGTGAGACGCCCGCCATGCCCTGGATGAACATGGGGAAGAAGATCACGTTTAGACAGATGAGGGTTGGCCAGAAGTGAATCCGCCCCAGGACATCGCTCATCTTGCGACCGGTCGCCTTCGGGAACCAGTAGTAGATGCCGCCGAACAGGGCCAGGATGGTGCCCGGCGCCACGACGTAGTGGAAATGGCCGATGACGTAGTAAGTATCGTGCAGGTGAACGTCCGTGGCGGCCAGTCCGAGCGGCAACCCGGTCAGCCCCCCGATCCCGAACATGGGCAGAAAGGCCAGAGCGAAGAGCATCGGAGTGGTGAAACGGATCGATCCGCCCCACAGCGACAGCACCATGGCCGTGATGACCACGACCGAGGGAATCGAGATGATCATGGTGGTGGTTTGGAAGAAGGCGCTGATGACGGTGCCCATATCGGTCAGGAACATATGATGCGCCCAGACGATAAAGGACATGAAGCCGAGGAAGAGGATGGAGTAGACCATGCTCTTATAGCCCCGTAACGGCTTACGCGTGTTGTTGGCGATGATCTCAGCCACGATGCCCATGGCGGGCAGAATGAGGACGTAGACCTCCGGGTGGGCCAGGAACCAGAAGAGGTGTTGCCACAGCAGCGGGCTGCCACCGCCGACGCGTCCCACGGCTTCGCCCGTGACGACCAGTCCGGCTGGCAGAAAGAAGTTGGAGCCGACCAGACGGTCGGCCAGCTGCATGAGACCCGCGGCCTCAAGGGGAGGGAAGGCCAGCAGGAGCAAGAAAGCGGTCACGAGCTGCGCCCACACCATGAAGGGAAGCCGCATGAAGGTGAGGCCCTTGACGCGTAGCTGAATGATCGTGACGATCGTGTTGATCGAGCCGAGCAGTGAGGACGAGATCAGGAAAACCATCCCGATCAGCCAGAAGCTCTGACCCGAGAGCAGCCGCGTGCTGAACTGCGCACTGAGACCGCCTTGTGCGATGTCGGCCATGGGCGGGTAGGAGGTCCAGCCGGAGTTGGCTGCGCCGCCCGGCATCAGAAAGCTGGACAGCATCACCACACCACCGATGAAGAAGGCCCAATAGCTCGACATGTTGAGCTTCGGGAAGGCCATATCACCGGCGCCGACCTGTAGTGGAACGAGGTAGTTTCCAAACGCGCCAACAGCCAGTGGTACCACGCCCAGGAACACCATGATGGTGCCATGCATGGCCCCGAGCGAGTTGTATAGCTCAGGCGTGAGTTTTCCGCCGGGCAGAGCGTTTTTGAGCAGCTTGCCGAAGATCGGAATGGAGGGGTCATCCGCCCCTGGATAGGCCAGCTGCCAGCGCATCAGCATCATCAGCACCAGGCCAAGGAACATGAAGCAGAGCGCCGTAATGGCGTACTGGATCCCGATGACCTTGTGGTCCTGCGAAAAGATGTAGCGCTGGACAAAGGACAACTTGTGGCTGTCGTGATCGCTCATGCTGAGCTTCCCTTCCCGCGCCTACTTATCGCGTGTGTACTGGATGTCGAGGGTTCCGCTACCGTCTTTGACGGTGACACTGCCCGTAAGCGTGCCTAGCAGCTCCTGCCACGTCTCGACTACGTAGGTACCGTCATCGAGTCCCGCGATCGAAAATTTTCCGTCCGTTTCAGTAACGGCGAAGAAGGGGTGGTCCAGCACGCCAACGTAACAGCTCATCCAGGGATGGGCATCGCACTTGATTTTGACCATGACCTCGGGGGCCTTAAAGGCGTATCCCGCGTTGGGCGCGCCGGCCGGCATACCGCGGTTGAAGGCGGGGGAGTTTTTGCCCAGCGAATGAACGTTGTGCATGGTGGGATCGGAGTTCTTAAACTCGACCTCCTGCCCGACGCGAGCACCTGAGACATGTGGTACATAGGTGCAGCCCTTCTGATCGATCACCAAGGGACCTGTCGCTGCCGGATAGGGATGCTCGGCGTAGCCACTCTTGACGTAGACAAAAATGTTACCCATGGGATAGACGCCATCCGTGCCTTCACCCACGACGAATTTCTCATCCTTGATGGCCTCATGCGACATCGAGCAGACGGGATCCGCGTCTGTCGAGATCGTCTTGGCCGGTCGGGGCTTACCCTTATACGTGACAGTTCCCTCGATCGTTCCCGCCACGGCGGTTGACAGTATCGAGCCGACGAGACAGAGGGCCACAACGGCCCCAGATGTTTTCAGGTTCATATCTGTTCCACTTTCTATTGCTTGTTTCTGTTCTTACTGCGTGTTTCCGAGCGAAAACATGTAATCGCGAATGGCTTCGCGCTGCCGCTGCGGATCACCGTCAAGATGGGGGACGGGGCTCTGTTCGCCCGGAGCCCAATACATGGGCATCTTCGTGCCTGGCTCGATCGCCTGGGGATTTTGAAGCCATGTCAGGATCCAGTCGCCGCGCAGACGGGCGTGCGCCTTGGCGAGGTCGGGGGCCCAGTTGTCCTCGCTGCTACCGATCGGTGTTTGGCCGCCGGTGATGTGGCAACGGGCACAGCTCATGGCGGATGGTGAGAACATCTCACGTCCCGCCGCGTAGGCGGCGCTGTTCGTATCCACGACGGTCTGGGAAACAAAGGGGAAGGGCTTCTCGGCGTCGTAGCTGAAGAAGGCGGTCAATGTGTTGAGCTGGTCGTCGGAGAGTCCGTAGCTCGGCATGCGGAGGGTCAGCCAGGGGCGGATGGTCTCGGGGGCCTGCAGAAAATGGAAGAGCCAGGTGGGCTGCACTTTGGCACCTTCACCGGTCAGGTTGGGGGGGCTATAGGCGCGCGCCAGGGCCGCCACATCAATCTCTTCTTCCTCTTCGCCCCAGCCATCATCCTCACCCGAGTCATCCTCTTCGGAGGCGTCGCTGTTGGTCTTGATGTGCTCCAGCCAATACGCCACGGAGTCCTTAATCGCTCCGCCATCGCCTCTTAGCACATGGCAGCCGCGACAGTTGAGTTCGCCGGCGAGAGCCTCGCCCTTCTCAACAAAGATCCGCCGCGGCGTGCGCGGCACCATCTTCTTCAGTTCATCGTCGGGCTTGGTGAAGCCGAGCAGGGCCGTCACGACCGCATTGATCGCGGCGGGTTCGAGATGGAAATTGGGCATGCGCAACCGGTCCTTGGGCTCCTTCACCATGCCCTCATCGAAGAGGCGCGGGTTGGCCAGCTTCTGTTCGAACCACGCATAGTTAATGTGAGGTAGATCGTGCTGCAATCCAAAGTCAAGTTTGCTGATCGACTTGTCGGCGATCTCGTTGAGCGTGGTGCCGATCGGACGGGCATCCTCGAAGCCGGGAATATCATGGCAACCGAAGCAGCCGTAACGCCGGATCAGCTTGCTGCCGCAGTACTGCTGCTTTTCATCGAGCGACATGGTGGCGAGTGCTTGGGTGGCTTGGGCGCGGGTCATGCCGGGGACCATGAATTCCAGGGCGATGGCATCCAAGGCCTCAGCGGCCGGCGCCGGTGGTGGCGTCGCAGCGAAGTCGTCCTTGCGTGAGGATACGAGGTAGGCCGCGGTATCGGCGGCCTCCTGGTCGCTCAGGCGCAGGTTGGGCATGCGTGTGGCGGGGTGGTAGGCGCGCGGGTCCTTGAGCCAGTTGAAGACCCACAGCGCAGTAGTTTTAGAGCCAATACCGGTCAGTCCGGGCCCCTGCTGGCGTCGCAGGCTCTGGATGGTTAAGGTTTCGGGATAGGTTTCGCCGTCCAGCATGTGACAGCCTTGGCAGCCCAGCGAGCGGGTCAAGACGCGCCCGCGTTCGGCGTCGCCCGTGGGCATACTCTCGTGGGCGGCTTCGTGGGCGCGGCTCTCACGCATGAGGTACTGCACCATGGCGTTGGCTTCTTGGTCGGTGCGGTCCTTGATGTCGCTGTTGTTGGTCTGATTGAAGAAGGACGGCATCCAGGTGTGGTCGCGGAATCCCTTGGGATCGTTGAGCCAGTGATAGGCCCATTGGGGGGTAACTTTGGAGGCGATGTGCTGCAAGGTGGGGCCGACGCGGGAGCGGCCGACGTATTTCTCGATCTCATGGCAGCCATAGCATCCGGCCCGCTCCACCACGGCCAAGCCGAGGTTCAGGGAGTCGGCCCCGGTGGTCTGGGAGGCGCCCGAGTGGCACTCAAAGCAGCCCGCCTGAGTATATTGCGCGGGACGCATGGGGCGGTCCCAGTGGTGCAACTCGTGCCAGCCATACTCCTCTTTCCATTCGGCGGCCTGCTCGGGCGAGCGCGGCATGTGGGCGGCGCTGGTAAAGGAGGTGCCGCGACCCCGTCCGCCGTGGCAGCTCGTGCAGCCGAACTCCTTGAGCGGATGCGGCGAGGAGAGTCCGAGGAATAGGTCTAGATCGGGATGTGTCTTGAAGGGGTTGGGCTGGTCCTCAAAGCCCTTGCGGTCGATACCCAGGTGGCAGACCGTGCAACGATCAACGCGCGGGACGCGGTCGAAAATCAGGTCTTCGGTGATGCCTTCGACGATGATCTGGTGGTCGCGGATGTTGTAGCGTGGGTTGAGAGCGTCCATGAGGGGCAGATCGCGCACGGTGTCGCCGAGGCGCGTGGCCACATCCATTTTGGATGGGTCGAGCTTGGAGAGGCGGAGGGCCAGCAGATCGCGCTGCAGCGTCACCTTGCCCAGCTCCTTGCGGGCCTCGTCGACCGCCGCCGTGCGGGCGGTCATGGCCGCTGTGAGCGCCTCGAGTTCTGCTTGGAGGCCGTCGACCACGCTACTCTTCGTGCTGACGGAGAGGGTCAGTTTTTCATACGCCGCCCGAAGGGCCTCGGCCTTGTGGTCGTGCTCACCGTGGGCCGCTTCGACCCGGTAGCGCATCGCGGAGGCTTCAGCCTTCTCGAAGTTCAGGTCTTGCGTGGCCACGCCCAGCTTCTTATCGGCCTTGTCTCGATCAACGGCCATGGCGTCCAGCTCCGACTTCTGGGCGGCCTGTGCCGCTTCGAGCTCGGCCACACGGTTGGAGAGGGTTGTATAGCTGCTTGCGCTGGTGAGGCGTTCTTGCTCGATGGCCAGAGCCTCCTGCGTCTTGGCCAGTTCTACCTGGCGGAAGCTGCGCTGGTGTGTGCGCCATTCACGATCGTAATCTTTCCAGAACATCAGGATCATGGAGGCCAGAAAAATCAGGCTGGAAAGGGCAAAAATGATGTTGAGGAGATGGGCGCTATAGTGGCGCTGATCCCATTCATGGCTGTTCTCTTTTTTATCGGCCATAGTGTATGCCCTGCGGTGCGCTCTAAATCGATCCTGTGTGAAGAGGCGTTTCCCGTTTAGGTTGTTTCAATATCCAACAGCCAACACTCAAATCCAATGTCCAAGGAGAGATCCTTGTCCTAGCATTGTGCGAGCATCGGTCCATTCTGTATGTATCGCAAGAGGCCTCCCATTTGGTCATTGGATATTCCTTAGTTGGCTGTTGGCTATTCGCTCAACTCCAGAGGGGCTCACTCATCTAATCCTCAATTGGATAACTTCTAAATATTGAACCATCCTGGGATACTCACCAGGTACTTCAGCGAGAGTGTCCATCTCAGAATCATTTTGATGGGCAGGAGCAGGCCCATCAGGCTCAGAAACATGAAGAGCCCGTAACGCATCCGGCCCATCTGGCCTGCAAACCGCTTCAGCGCTGATTTCTCAAGCAGCGGCGGCAACACAAAGAGGTAGCCCAGTAGCCCGAGAATGCCGACCGCTTCGCGTAGCAGAATGCTGTTCGGTAGGGGGCGATGCAGAAGTTTGATCCAGATCAGCTCAGAGAGGTTGACGTTATTCATGGGGACGACTTTGTGCGCGTCCCACACCTCGAAGGGACCGAAGAAGTTCCAGTTAGGCCCTCGCAGGAAGGTGCCCACAATGATCAGGTAGACCCACAGCAGCAGCCATCCGAAGCAGAAGAGCGAGATGAAGAGCTTGCGCCGCGAGAAGCTGTAGAATCCTGAACCGGCGCGATCGGAATCGAGATAGGGCAGGGCGATCAGGCCCACGATGATGAGCGTGGGAAAGACCACGCCAGCCAGCCAGGGGTCAAAATAGACCAGCATTTCCTGGAGGGCGAGGAAGTACCATGGTGCTTTGGCCGGATTGGGCGCCAGGGCCGGATTGGCCGGTTGCTCCAGGGGGGCCTGTAGATAGAGAGACCAGATGATGATGAAGGCCATACAGAGGATCATGGCGATGAGCTCTATATAGAGCACATCCGGCCAGACCAGGATATCGCGCCGTTTCGGGTCGCAGTATTCATCCGGCTTCTCGCCCGCCTCAAGCCGCTGATCGTTGTCACGGGCCTGGCGCATGGAGAGCCATAGGAAGTAGACGGATCCAAAGATCAGAATCACGATCGGCACATTGTCCGGCTTGGTCACGATCAGCCTGAAATTGGGGTCGAGCGTGGCGGCCACCAGGGCGACGAGCATGAGCCCGTGCATCACCAGCCCGCCCACCGGAGTCCAGAGCCGGTCAAAGTGCAGTCGCTTGTTCCACTTCTCGAACCATGCCGTGGGCGGGAAGATGAAGAAAAAGAGGATCATCAGGATCGGAAAGCTGATCCTTGGATCGGAGAGTAGATTCAGGAGATGTTTGAGTGTTTCCATCTTCAGTGTCGCGTCCTTGCTGCGCCCATCAGGCCGTGAGACCTACGCAGGACCCGAGATCCCCCCATCTTTTCGGATACGCCAGAAATGAACCATCATGAACATCACAATAATGAAAGGAAAGAAGACGCAGTGGAAGACGTAGAAGCGTAAGAGGGCGCCCTCCGCGATGCGGGTGTCGCCCAGCAGCATGAACTTGGCGTCGCTGGTACGCCCAATCAGGCTGATATCGCCAATACTCAAGAGAGCGCTGCCCGGACCTTCACGTCCTACCAATGGGGTGGCGGCCGCCATGTTCGAGCCGACCGTGATGGCCCAGATGGCCAACTGATCCCATGGTAGCAGGTAGCCCGTGAAGCTCAGTAGCATCGTGAGCGTCAGCAGAATCACGCCGACTCCCCAGTTAAATTCGCGCGGGGGCTTATAGGAGCCGGTCATGAAGACCCGGAACATGTGGAGCCAGACCGTGATGACCATCAGGTGGGCGCTCCACCTGTGAATCTCGCGCATCACGCCGAGGGGGGTCGATTCGGCCATATCGAGAACGTCGTTATAGGCATACTGCACCGTGGGTCGGTAGTAGAACATCAGGAGAATGCCGGTGATCGTCAGCACGAAGAAGAGGAATGTAGCGAGAATCCCCATCAACCATGTGTATTTCAGTTTCACGGCATGCCGCGGAATCGAAACAGGATGGAGGTGAAGAAAGAAGTTGTTAAGTACGGTCACCATGCGACCGCGCTTATCGGTCGGGATATCCGTCCGGAAAATGGAGCGCCAGAGGACCGACTTAAAGATCAGGTCCGCCAGGTTTCGTTTCTGTTTTTTCTCTGGTCCCATATCACTCTCTCACTCGCGCTGCGGGCCGCCGTCCCTCTCCACTATGCAGAAACGTAGGATTCAGGGCTGCTCCACTCATCTTTTTCGCCACGAAAAACAATACTCTTGTTGATCTCCAGGCCGCCTTCGTCGTTCAGCCAGATCTTAAAGCGCTCGAGCGGACGTGGCGCGGGGCCCTCAAAGTTGTCGCCTGTCTTGCGGAATCCGCTGCCGTGACAGGGGCACTTGAACTTGCCTTCGGTTTCGAGCCAGTTGGGTGTGCAGCCGAGGTGGGTGCAGACCGTCGATACGGCGACAATCCGATCCTCCAGCCGTACGATCCAGACGCCATACTTATCCTTCCAGCGCGTGGAGACTTCGCCGCGCGTATAGTCGTCTGGCGAGCCAGCGCTAAAGGACTGCGATGGTTCGTAATCGACATTGGGTGCCAGGAAGCGGAGGAGCATGGCCCCCAAGCCCCCGACGGACGCGGTAAAGGTAGCCCAACCGGCAACCATGCAGGTGATGAAGCCGAGACGTGTTACGCCGTCTCGCGATCCACACTTACAGCCGCAGCCGCAGCCTTGGGTCGGTGAGTCGGTCGACGCCGTTTCATTCTTTATCTTACTATCGTCACGCATGTCTGTGTCCTGTTGCCTAACCTTCCAGCTTGTATGCATCAACCACTTCGAGCGCCACGCCGCGCAGGTGCACGCTGGGGTCAGAGGTGGCGATCTGTCGAATCCGCTGATTAATCTCCGGGTCATTCAATTGGGCCCCCGTGCGTAGGGCGATCTCCATGGCCCAGTTGCACCCCTCCCCGCGAACGGTGGGCAATTCCTCATAGTAGGTCCGATCGAGGAGCTTTAGAAGAATAACTTTTCCGGAGGGGTCGCCCATTTTAGCCAGAGCCACGGCCGCATCCCACTGCACGTTGGCTTCGGGGTCGTCCAGCATGGCCTGCAGTCCCGCCCGTGCCTTCGCGTCGCCGATGCAGCCCAAAGCCTGAACCGTCTCGTGGCGAACGACGGTTGCGTCCGAGCCGAGCAGAGGGAGCAGTTCCGGCACGGCGCGGGGGTCCTGCATCAGTCCCAAGGCGCGTATGTAGACCGCCTGCTCATCGGAATCGGCTGTGGCCTCGTGCAGGGCGGCGAGTAGGGGTGAATAAAAGGTCGCGTCAGCGACGCGACCCATGGCCAGGGCGAGATAGAGATGGATGCGTTGGTCGACATCCTGTAGCGCGTGATTGCCGAAGAGCGTGAGCAGTTGGGCGGCGAAGGCTGGATCATGCGGTACCCGTGCTGGGTCGGCCAGGGCGCGCGCCAAGGCACCGGCCGCGCGCCAGCGGGCGCGTGGTTGTCCGCTCTGAATGGTCGCGAGCGACTCCTCTGCACTGGGGTCCTCGCGGCCCGCAGCGAAAATCCAGACAGCGGTCAGAACCAAGAGGGCGGCTGAGAAGGGGATGACGAAGTAGCGGCGCCACAGTGCGCGCGACGTGGTCCGTGGAGGCGTGGCGGGCGCACCTCCACCCTCACATGCACTATTGGGATCATTCAATTCCATGTAGCTCTACCTTAAACAGCGCCCTGTAGCCTACTCGATCTTGATCTTACCTTCGGCCTGTAACTTGGCCAGCATCTCGGCGGCGGGTGTCCCCTGCGAGGCGTCATCCTTAATGCCTTCCCAACCGTAGCGCGGTCCTTCGACTTTTACGCCGTGTTCCGCTTCAAAAACGTCAACCTCGACCATCTCGATGGCGTTCCAGGTCAATTTCTCGCAGGCGCGCACACAAACGGCGCAGCCGATACACTCGTTGTAGCGAATCCGGACGGGTGGGATGACGGTATCGGTGTACTCCCCTTCCGGTACGGTTTCGATGCAGTCGACTGGGCAAAATGGGACGCAGACGCGGCAGCCGGTGCAGCTGCTTTCGATCACCACGGCAATCGAGCGGGGCGTCTTCTTTTTCTCGCCCATCACGCGCGGCAGCAACGGCAGTCCGGCCAAGTAATCGTATGGTTCGTCGCTCATAAAGTACCCATGGGTCTCTGTTTATCCCCCGTAGTTGCGGGTTAGATAGTGTATGCTGTGCCGCCAAAGACTGTCTAGCCTGTTTTGACGCCGTCAGGCGTGACTCACGGTCTTCCCTTTGGCATGCTTGGGTCTCCGGCCGTGACAAAGCGCGTCCCTCCATGGCTAGAACATCTGAGCATGGCGGAATACAGGTGCATGGGAGGGCCACGGGCTCTCGTGAAACACCCATACGGACTCTGTGGGCCGATGAGATCATTGGTGAACTGCCGGTTCCTGATGATGAGTTTGTGGAGGTGTCTACGGATGACTCCTCTCTCTTGCATGATCTGGCGCCGAAGCTCGGGGTGATTAGCCAGGGGCAGCACCATTTCCAGGCCTGTCGGGTGGTGCTGGGTCGAGTTGCCGTGAATTTGGAGCGTGAGTTCCGGTCAAAGCTGGACGGCTTCCGCAGTGAGCAGAGCGGTTCTGCCACTTGGTTTCAGGTCTGAGCGATCCGAGGCCTTGGATCACCGGTGTCTGCGAATGCGCAACTTGGTATCGGTGGCTACTACGAGGCACCCACTCCAGTCAGCCATGATGTCGTTCGTGCTACAGCCCTCGGCCAAGCTGGCCAGCACGGTGCGCAGTGGAACCCTTGTCCCTGCAATGATGGGCTCTCCTCCGCATGTCTCCGGATCACGCACGATGTATTCTGCATAATTCATAGCAAAAGTGTGGATCGCGCGGCGCGCCGTGCCGTCACGGATCGGATCAGTGAGGCCTCCGTCCGCCGCAAAGCGAGCTCGTCGGATCCACGCCTGCGTGCCGCCTTCGATGGTCAGCGCGGCCCCACCTTTCGTGATCGGCCGTAGTGCATAGACATCTCGATGCGCCCCCGGAGATGTCTTCGGGCTCTATATGGCTTCTTTCATAAAGCCACTGGCGAATTTGTGCAGAACGCTCCCGATCAGTGTTTGGCAGGGCAGGCCTTCACGGGCCGCACGTCTCTGTAGTGCTGAGAGATCATTTTCTGAGATGCGGATGTTGATTTTACGGTTCTTCCGCATGGTATTGCGGGCGATAGTCTGGTAATCGGTCCCAGAATCTACAGGCTTCAGTTTTCCGCTTTCGAAGGCCTCAAGAATCTCGCTCTCATAGGCGTCCAAACCTGCTTTGTTCTTTGCTGTCATTCTACTCCGCATTTCATCTGAACTGCCGCATATCGATAGGGTGGGACAATGTCCTTACAACGTCAACTCAATGTGCTTGATTGGCATCTGTCTCACATGGTCTTTTCCTTTGGCCCTTCCTCGGCCCGGCCACGACAGAACGTGGCCCTCCAATGCACCCGGCTATTCCGCAATGCTCAGATGTTCTAGCCTTGGAGGGACGCGCTCTGTCGCGTCCGGAGACCGAAGCAGGCCAAAGAGAAAGACCATGATGTGTCTCAGGCCGATGCCGTCGGTGTGTCTGGCTCGCGAGGCCGCGAGCTCAGCACCGCCCCGAAATCATCCGTCCATCCGACCTCTGGCTGCCGGTCTCCAACCTCACAAGGCGATTCTTCGCCGCGGTGCGCCATGGGATTGGGTTTACAATCCGACCCACAGCGCATAGAATCTCGCCGTTTATATAGAGAAGCGCAACAGGAAGAGTGACGATGACCGAAGACAAGACCGAGGACGCCCATGCCCGATGGATTGACTACCGGCCGGAGATCAAGGTGCTCGACTGCACCATCCGTGATGGAGGCCTGGTTAACGATCACATGTTTGAAGACGATTTGGTACGTGCGGTCTATCGTACCTGTGTTGAGGCTGGCGTAGACTATATCGAGCTGGGCTATAAAGCCTCCAAGCGGATCTTTGCCCCGGACAAATTTGGGGTCTGGAAGTTCTGCGAAGAGGATGACATTCGTCGCATCGTTGGCGACGAGCCGGGTGGTCCCAAGATTGCCGTCATGGCCGATGCCGAGCGCACCGACTATCATGAGGCCTTTCTGCCTAGCGAGCAGAGCGCGATCGATTGCTACCGCGTGGCCTGCTACATCCATCAGGTCCCGACCGCGCTGGACATGGTGAAGGACGCCTGCGACAAGGGCTATGAGGCGATGTTTCAGCTCATGGCGGTCTCGACCGCCAACGAGTCGGACGTGCGCCGGGCCTTGGCACTGGTGGCGGAGAGCCCCGCCGCCGGCGTCTACCTGGTGGACAGTTTCGGGTCGCTTTACTCGGAGCAGGTGCGCGACCTGACCCAGATGTACGTGAAAGCTATGGAGGGCACCGGCAAGGATGTCGGGTTCCACGGGCACAACAATCTACAGCTGGCCTTCGCCAACACGATCGAAGCGATTGTGTCGGGGGCCAACCGCCTCGATGCCACGATCAACGGTATTGGTCGCGGCGCTGGCAACTGTCCGCTCGAGCTCCTGATCGGCTTCCTGCACAACCCCAAATTCAAGATGCGTCCAGTACTGCAGACGATCGAAGAGGTCTTCCTGCCGCTGCGCGAGACTCTGGACTGGGGCTACAGCATTCCCTACGCCATCACGGGCAAGCTCAACCAGCATCCCCGCGCCGCGATTGCCATGCGCGCCAGCGACCGTCCGGATGCGTATGTTGAGTTCTACGACCAGATGATCAACGAAGATTCCTGAGCAGCGCTCAGGGTGAAAGCGAGTAGGGGGGCGCCGTGACACGACGCAGAAGAGCCTTGGCGGGTATTGTCGGCGTAATCGTTCTCGCCGTCGCATGGCTGCCCGGCGCCGCCCCCGCAGCGGAGGCGGCTACGCACTGCCTCTGGCGTATCAGCACGGCCACCAATCACGTCTATCTGCAGGGCTCGGTCCACCTGCTCAAGAAGAGCCACTACCCCCTGCCGGAACCGCTCGAAGCGGCCTACCGAGACTCCACGGTTTTGGTCCTCGAAGCCGATCTCTCAGCGGCCAATGATCCCGCCCTGCAGCTGGCCATGCTTCAGAAGGGCATGTGCGAGGGCAAGACCACGCTCAAAGGGACTCTCTCAGCCGAGACCTGGGCCATGGCCGACAAGCAGTTGAAGGATATGGGCCTGAGTATGGCCATGTTCAACGCCTTTAAGCCTTGGTATTTCGCCATGGCCGTCTCGCTGACTCGGCTCCAGAGCCTCGGGTTTAGCCCGATGGACGGACTGGACTGGCATTTCTTCCATCGCGCTGAAGCGGACAAGAAGCCGGTGGTCGGGCTTGAGACGCTGGAATACCAGATGGAGCTTTTCGACTCGATCACGGCGGGCGACCAGGACGCTATGGTGCGCCAGATGATGCAGGATATAGCCACGATCGAGACGGACATGGACGCCATCATGCTGGCCTGGTCGAGCGGTGACCTGATTCAGTTGGAAGAGGCCCTGCTCAAGAACTTCAAACAGTACCCCAAGGTCTACAAACGCTTACTGACCGACCGCAACCACAACTGGGTGCCGTTGGTTCAGGGCTTTCTCGACAGCGGTCGGGTGCATATGGTCGTCGTGGGCGCTGGCCACCTGGCCGGTCAAGAGGGGCTCATTGAGCTGTTCAAGCGTAAGGGGCTCCGCGTGGAACAGCTCTAGCATCCCGCATCAGCGCCAGGCTGCTCGTTGGGCTCTGGCTCTGGGGTATCTCGATTCGATTGGTCTGCGGATCAACGAGTTTGGAGAGGTAGTCTGAGAGGACGCGCTCATAGTCCGTGTCCTGTCCCTCCTGAACCAGGCGTTTGTCAATCTTCCCCAGGCCCTCTGTCCCGGCATCCGCCTCCTTTGCATCCGAATAACGGTCAGCCGGATCGGCATGCAGGAGCTTGCGAATCATGGAGACGATATCCGCGCTGTCCAATACCTCGGTCGGCAGCAGGCTGTCGAGCGTGGTGGCCAGGCCCCGTTTGACGGCTAACAGCGTCTCCAGACTCGCCTCTGGATCATCCAGTAGCGGGCGGCCGCGCAGCATTTCGAGCGCGACCAGGCCCACACTGAAGAGGTCGGAGTCGGGTCCGCCGGGTTTCTGTTCATGGGTCTCAATGGACATATAAAGCGGCGAGCCAAATAGAAAACTAAGTTCCTCGCCCGCCGTCACGGCCCGCCCGAAGTCAATCAGTTTCACGAAACCCAGCCGGTCAAACATGATGTTGGCCGGCTTGACGTCGGAGTGCAGAAAGTTCATCGCATGCAATCGCTCCAAACCACGCAGGACGCCGCGCAGGATATAGAGCGTCAATCCCGGTCGCATACAGATCCGGTTGCCGTCCAACCGGAACATGTGCCGCGTAAACTCGGCCATCTCGCTGGCCGTGCTCCGCTTCATGGCGATATCGAGGTGTTCGCGAGAGAGAAAGGAGCGCAGGTCAATGCCGTCGACGGCCTCCATCTGCACGTAACCGATACCGTAGGTTTCCTCGTAGGTATGCCGCGTCACGATGTTGGGACTCTGCAGCCGCTGGAGCTGCGAAATCTGGGAGGCAATACGGCCCATATCGGACCAGTACTCCTCCGGACTGCGGTAGATGCCTGGATCAAAGACTTTGATGGCGTGCTCGGTGATACAGCCCCGCGCCCCCTGACGCAACCCCAGGAAGACCTCGCCCTGCCGTCCTGCCCCCAGCTTGCGCAGGAACTGGTAGGCCACGGGATAGTAGATCGCCCGTGTCTGCAAAATGGCCTGGTAGTTGCGCTGGAGCTGGCCCAGCGTCAT
This sequence comes from Lentisphaerota bacterium, assembly GCA_013203785.1. Classification (GTDB taxonomy): domain Bacteria; phylum Verrucomicrobiota; class Kiritimatiellia; order UBA8416; family JABMPJ01; genus JABMPJ01. Next base: position 22,986 of record JABMPJ010000002.1, read on the forward strand.
GGCGGCCGGCGACGAGCCTGTCTGCTGCTGACTGTTTGGGGCGTCGCGGTGTAGTAGATTTATCTTGGCGGTTCTTTTCATCAGAGATCCTTGAGTGGTCAGTTTCTTAACCATGAAGAAACAGAAGAATAGAAAGCAAGCGCATTACTCAGAAATTCACGCGAAGGCCTTCTGTGTGGGGCCAGAGACAAGCGTGTCGCTGTGAGGTGACTCGCCCCGCTTAGAGCGCGGGCAGATCAAATCCGAAGTAGTTGGCCGCATTGTGGTAACAGATCCGCTCCACCATGGGCCCGACCAGGGCGTCGTCGTCTGGAATGAGCCCCTGCACCATGTCGTTGCCCAGCATGTTGCACAGAATGCGGCGAAAATACTCGTGGCGTGTATAAGAGAGGAAGGATCGACTATCGGTCAGCATGCCGACGAAGCGGCTCAGCAGCCCGAGTTGCGACAGGCTCTCGAGCTGCCGCTGCATCCCATCCATCTGATCCAGGAACCACCAGCCGCTGCCGTGCTGGAGCTTGCCCGGAATGGAGCCATCCTGGAAGTTGCCGCACATCGTCACGAGCAGTTCGTTGTCACGCGGGTTCAGGTTGTAGAGGATGGTACGCGGTAGCTTGGCGGCACGGTTGAGCCGATCCAGGTAGCGTGTCAGGGGGCGTCCGACCTCGACATCGCCGATCGAATCGAATCCGATGTCGGGCCCTGCCTGCTCAAACATGGCCGAGTTGTTGTTGCGCAGGGCACCGTAGTGGATCTGCTGCGTCCAGTCCTTCTCCGCATCCATCTCGCCAAAGAGGATCATCATGGCCGACTTAAAGGCCAGAATCTGATCCGCCTCCAGCTCCTCACCGCTACGGATTTTGCTGAAGATGCGTATGATCTCCCGCTCCGTGTAGTCGGCCGCATAGAGCGTCTCGATGCCGTGGTCGGAGAGGCGGCAGCCGACCGAATGGAAGAAGTCGTGGCGTGTGCGCAGGGCCGTCACGAAGGCGGCGTAGTCGCCAATCTCCACATCTGCCGCGGCGGCGAGCCGGTCGACCCAGGCATTGAAGGGCGCGGCGGCCTCGACCGCCATGCCTTTGTCCGGACGCCAGGTGGGCAGGACTCTGATGTCGAAGGTCTCGTCTGCCGCAATGGCCTGGTGGTGTTCGAGTGCGTCGACGGGATCGTCGGTCGTGCAGACCAGGGCCACCTTGGACTGCTTCATCAGGCCGCGTGCCGAGAAGTCTGGTTCTGCCAGTCGTGCATTGCCGCGCTCCCAGATGGCGTTGGCTGTATCGGGTGAGAGCAGTTCGGTGATCCCAAAATAGCGCGTCAGCTCCAGATGGGTCCAGTGGTAGAGCGGATTACGCAGCAGATGCGGCATGGCGGCGGCCCACTGGTCAAATTTTTCACGGGCCGGAGCGTCACCGGTGCAATAGCGCTCGGCCACGCCGTTGCTGCGCATGGCGCGCCACTTGTAGTGGTCGCCCCCGAGCCAGAGCTCCGTCATGTTCTCGTAGCGTTGGTCCTGGGCAATTTCGGATGGGGGCAGGTGGCAGTGGTAGTCGATAATGGGCAGATCACGGGCGTGGTTATGAAAGAGCGTCCGAGCCTGCTCCGACTGTAGCAAAAAATCATCATGTATGAAAGGTCGTGTGGTCATGGGTGTTGTTTCCTTGGCTTACCAAGTTGGATTTGAGCCATCCCTGTTTATGCTGAGTAAGCTACGAGGAACCAAGACACCGGTCAAGGTGATCTCGGCGTGCGAGCGCACCCAAGACCTGGAAAGCTTACGTACAGCGGCGCTGTGCTGTTCGATCTTGATGCCGAGATGAGCGCACGGGAGGAGTTTCCCCTTTTTGGGGTCTTCCCTAGAAACTGTGGGTGGGTCTAGTTACTGGTGGAAGGACTCACGCCTTTTCCAGGCCATACACAGCGCCTGCTTTACGATCGACATCCACTACACACGTCCCATTCCGAATGGGAATGACCGCACCCGAATCCAGGTCACGCAGCTCACCGTTGCGCACAGTCTTGAAGGTCAGCGTAAATTCCACCGCCTCGGGATAGTGGTTCAACACAAAGACTACCGGGAAGCCACCTCCCTCCTGTAGCACGGCGCTGGCCAGGATACGCGGTTCCTCGAAATGCTGTACGCGATCCAACTCGTCGCCGCCCTTGGTTCCGGCGTTATCAACGCCACCACCGCTCTTCCAATCATCCCAGGACGGACGTGCCACCGGCGCGATGCGCACATGGGCCGGACCGACCTTGGCGGCCAGCCATTGCTGCACCTTGTCAATCAGCTCCAAGCTCTCTTCTTCGGGGTCGGCCTCGGCCAACCACCCACATCGGATGATGCAGCCCTGGCCGACGCGATGCTCGCCCTCGCCCGGATCGGCCATATCCAGGAACGACACGGCCGCCCCGCTCTCATCGCGCTTGGGCCAAGGTCCGCTGACCACCAGCGCTCCGCCGCCGCGCACCCAGGTGGCCAGCTTCTGCGCCGCCGCCGCGCTTACCAGCGCGCCACCGGGCAGGAAGACCAGTCGATAGGCATCCAGCCGTTCCGGCCGGGCCACGATATCGACTGCACCCGCTTGGCACCCCCCCGCTTCGACTAGTCGGAAGATCCCCGTGTACTCCCTGCTGCCCTCTCCGGCCTTGACCCCATCCACCAGCGGCGCACCAACATGTAGAACGCTATCGTTACACGGCGCCGGATCTCCCACCGAGGCATGCCGATGCGCGGCGATGTCATAAACCACCGCGCAGTCGTCCTGCGGCACCAGGGTGTCCCAATGTGGAATCGTCTCCGTACACAGGGCCTTCGTCTCGCGCAGCACCTCGAGACTTGGGCGGGCGTGGCCATGCGATGACACCGGTGCGTCGCCCCAGATCATCCGGTCATGGAACATGAACCAAGCGATGCTCTTGCACCCCTGGGCCAGCGCGCAGCGGGCCATGAAGCGCATGTGATCATCGCTCACCCGCGCACTGAGTGCCTTGTTCCAGGTGCCCGCCATGAACTCGGCCGACCACGTATAGTCGAGGCTGGCGTTCATCAGCTTCAATACCCGCGCCATCGAGCTGTAGCCCGACCAGCTCAGGAAGGTGCCGCGATAGAAGTCGTAGCCCACGATGCCGCGGCCATTACCCTTCACGGCCTTCTCGAAACTCGGCATGCGGGTCGGCACGCCCTCGGGCAGGTGCGGATTGAAGTTCGTCATGAATATCACGTCCTCCACCCCGTTGGCCACATGCATGCCCCGGATCTCGGTGATAAAGCGGCACATGACCCACTCCTTGAACTCGACCCAGTCCAGGTGCCTCGCCACGTCCCCGCTCATATCCTCGGGGACCGAGCGCGGCGCCGGGACTTCGTCCATATTCCCGTAGCGTGTCGCGTACGGCAGCTGGGCCGCCGTGCCGTACTTCTCCGTGAGGAACTGGTGCCAGAACCCGCCCGGACGGACGTTGACCGGGTTGTAGTCGCTGTCGAGGAACCCGTCGCGCACAATGTAGCTGATCTCGTTGTCGAGATTGATCATGTCGATGATGCCCCCTTTCGAGCGCAGGCGGGGCAGGATGATCTCATCCACGGCGCTGATCCAGTGGCGGCAAAGATGGAGGTAGTGGGGATGCAGATAGCTCGGCTGTAGGCCCTCCTTGCGGGGAATCCAGTAGCCCTGGGTCGGCTCATTCTTGTGGTTCCACACCATCCAGTCGTGATCGCCGCAGATCAAGAACTGCGGCTGGCCGCCGTAGACCGCCTCGTTGCAGCAGAAGGGACCACAGCGAAAGTTCAGCAACAGCCCCGCCTCCCGCACCAGATCCAGAAAACGCACCAGATTCAGACGCGGGTCTGTCTTGCCCTCAAAGTCAAAATGCCCGGCGGGATGATCTTTATCCGGTGGCCCCACCATGTGGGTGCCCCATTGGATATAGGTGGATAGATTGCGCAGGCCCGCACCGGCCAGTTGCCCGATCACTCGTTCCCAGTGGCGCGGATCAAGCCTGAAATACTGGACTTCAGCACCAAAAATCTCACTGGACTTCACGCTCGTTGCCATCCTGTTCTTCCTTTCGATTCCTTGCCCGCGGGCCGACGGCATGCGACCGATGGTCCTTCGGGTTTCCTTCTTCTCCACTGGCTGGGACGGCCGGCACGATGCTTACTCAATGCTCTGTCTTAGCCTGGGTTCCGCAGTTGCCTGTAATCTGACTCTTTTTTGGGCAGATCTCGCAAGCGAGTTCTTTCGGGTTTTCGCGGGTGTCTCCAGTCGGAGGGGCGATGTAGCGCAGGCCACACTCTTGTTTGTTGCCGAAATACTTCAATTAGGTGTTGACCCGTGCCCAGGTTTTATTTTTAATATACCTATTAATGAGGATATTTTGTGTTCGGTCTATTTATTACCTTCTATTTTCGGGACATGCAAGGACAATGCCACGATGCTAGGCATTGGGTCGACAAATGTCGCAGTGGCTTCCGCAAACAGCGTCGTGGCTGCGCTGCTAACGGGCACGATCATAACTGTCAGATGAACCACGATGACGCTATCGATAGTGGTTACGTATCATAACCGAAACATTGCTTCTATGAAGAAATCGATAAGACGACCGCGCGGGCGCCCGAAACAGGCGGTGGGTGATATGGTCTGCCGGGGCATCCGGAACCTGGTGCTTGAGCAGGCTGCGCGCGGTGAGCCGCGCCTGGCGTCGGAGTACCAGCTTGGTGAGCGCTTCGGTGCCAGCCGCATGACGGTGCGCGCCGCCCTGCGCCGCATCGAGGTCGAGGGCATGCTGGTTCGGCGTCAGGGCGACGGCACCTATGTCCACGACGATTTTCTGGACCATGTCTCCGAGATGTCCTCGGCCGCCAGAACGTCGGCGGTGGTGCCCGAGGCCGTTTCTGCGGGCAGTGCGACCATTGAGCTGGGCAGTTTCGAATATCCCAACGCCAATCGAGCGTTCTGGGATGACATCCTCAAAAGCTTCCAGAACCATCATCCCGGCACGGAGATACATGCCCGCCTCATGATGCCCACAGAGGCGACTGAGGCCCACGGGTTGAGCGACCTGCCGGATGTGTTTAACGTGGCGGCTCAGGATATTCCCGGTTTGGCCGACCGAGGTCTGTTGCTCCCATTGGATGCGGTGGCGGCCGGGCACCCACTGCTCGACCAACTTGATCCCGCCAGCCTTGACGCCTGCCGATACAACGGTCGACTTTACGGCCTTCCCCAGGAAATCGGGCTGGCCATTATGTACTACAATCGGACGCTGCTCGACCGCCTTGGCACCCATGTCCCGGCAACGTGGGACGATATGCTGGGGCTGGCCCGTGTACTCTCATCTCGGCTGCCCATGGGAACGGGATTGGTCAATTACCTGGCCACCTGCCCTCTACTCGTCCATTTTGGAGTGTTTCCGCCGGACCGAATCCCTTCTTGGGATGTATATCGTCAGAAGCCCGCCCGCAGATTCTTGGAATGGATCAAGGATATGACCGCCATTCCCGGCGCTCTAGTTGAAATCCAACAAGGCGGCTCATCCGGACTGCCCGAGTTCCTGGCGGGAGAGATGGTCTTTCTGGTTCAGGGCTCCAACGTGAACACCCACATCCACCGGTACCAGTCCTTCCCCGTGTGCCTGGCTCCGTTCCCGATGGCGGTCGGGGCGACGCGCGAAAACACGGTGGTGGCGTGGGCCATTCGGCGCAACTCGCACGTCAGCCTGGCCGCCTGGCATTGGATCGAGCACATTCTCTCGCCGACCGCCCAGGCGGCCCTGGCCGGGAAGTACGGCAACCTTCCCGCCAACGGCGACGCTGCCGTCAGGCAGACCTACCGTGATGCGGACGTATCCGGGATTGACGTCGTCCCGGAGGGCATCGCTGAGGGGAAACTGCACACGATGCCGACGGATCTGCAATCGAGCCTTGAAACAGAGGTGTGGCGTCCGGCGGTAAACGCGCTTGCCAAACGTCAATGCACGGTTTCAGAAACGCTGGCGGCCATGGAGGAGGGACATCGTAAGGTACTGTTGCTCAGAGAGTGAGAAAGCTGAAGATGATACACGTGGTGTATTCAGCCTGCCGCACGACGGGACAACGCCTCCCTGGTGGCCATCTGGTGTCACCCGCGCAATTGGTCAAACCACATCCGCAAGGAACCCAACAATGGGTAACCTGGCAATGGTTGCCGGTCGAAGAGGAACGCGTCACAGACGTG
>JABMPJ010000180.1 GCA_013203785.1 Lentisphaerota bacterium
CTGTGGGGCTAATCAACGTTTCGTCAAGTACTTATGGCGGATTGGCGGTTCTCCCCGAGGATTTAGGCGCTAGGCGTTAGGAACTTCTCCGGACGTTCATCCATCGATCTCAGTATCTTTCCGATCTCATCACCCAAGCGTAAGTCGTTAGTGGACAGTCGTTAGCTCCAAAAGCCTAGTCCCTAGCGCCTAGCGCCTAATCCCTACGTTGCCCTACCCACCGCTCAGATCCTCGCAACACTCGTTTCATTTTTTTAATCGAACTTTTGACAGTACCCCCCCCGCCGCCACGGATGAGACGCTTCGGAAGCCGCGCCGGGCGCCGGCGTGGGTTTCGAAGCCGCTTCCCTATCCGATTGTGTATGCCCAGCATGGGCGCGAACCCATGGGGGGTAAAGCTCCCAGTATGTGGACCTCGCTACATCCGAAAGAGCGTAAGGTAAATGCTTTACGAAGGCAACTGTTGAACCTCGGCCGCCAGAGGCTAGGGAGGCTGAAAGGGTAATCGACGATGTAGAGGAATCCGGAGATCAGAACTGGCGGTCCGGCCGCGGGCACTCGAAAGCGGTGATCATGCAGGCCGATTATCAGGATGGCACACTTCACGCTTGTAATCGGGCCATATGTGTTTATTGATATGCGGTGGACGGCGAGTAGTCGTCCGGAAATCTATCAGCATCCGAAGCCAATAAGTCCTCGAAAAAACAGGGAGACGTTACGTGAGCCAACTCAAAGACCTAAAACAGCTACTGCATACCGGAGCGTACCATTCCGTTGAAGTCGAGCGGTACATGGACCCCAAGACACCCGCGATCCTGAAATTCGATCCCGAATTAGGGTATCTTCACCAAGCCCACTGCATGGCTGACGGTATGGGGGGTGGAATCACCGAGGGCTCCTATGTTCGTCGCGGCGGCCACCGCACCATGATCAACTACGCCAAACAGCCCTGTCGCATTAACACCTATGGCGACAGCTATACGCAATGCGCTCAGGTCAGCAATGGCGAGACCTGGCAGGAAACCCTGGCCGCCCATTTCCGGGAGCCGATCCGAAACTTCGGTGTGGGGGGCTACGGCGTCTACCAGGCGTACCGCCGCGCCATGCGCACGGAGGTCAAGAAGGACCTGGCCGCAGAATACATCATTCTTAATGTCTGGGACGACGACTACATGCGTAACCTGGATGCCGCCCGCTGGATTCGGGTGGCCTGGATGTGCCGAGATCTGAAGCGGGGCCGCAAGGACGGCTATCCGGTACACGGCTTCCCATGGGCCCATGTCCGCTACGATCTGAAGAGCGGTAAATGGGTGGAACGCCCGGGCATGTGCAAAAACGTGACCGATCTGCGCAAGCTCGTTGGTAAGGACGCTTTCTACAACGCCTTCAAGGATGACCCGGTGGCGCATCTCTACTGCCTGCGCGAAGGCGGCTTGGCGCCCATCGACGAAGCCGAGCAGCTGGCGGAGGTGCTAGGTGTCGAGGTGAATCTACGCAACGCCAGAACGCGCGCCAAGGATGCGCTGAAGCTGCACCACGCGTACGGCATAGGGTCCACCAAGTTCGTCGTGGACAAGTTCCGCTCTTGGTGCAAGGCGAACCGCCGCAAGCTCATGGTCGTTTTGAGCTATGATGTGCCGACGGTCGAAACGTATGTCAAGAAAGGTACCCGCTTCGATGCCGAGTTCGTCACGTTCCTGAAGAAGGAGAAGTACGACTACATCGATACGCTTCCCACCATTTGCGACGACGCGAAGCAGTCCAAGCAATCAGTGGAGAAGTTCTGCGAGAAGCTTTATGTCGAACGCGCTGGTGCCCAGGTCTTCGGTCACTACAACCCCTACGGCAACATGGTCTTCGCCATGGCGATGCGGCAGGGCCTGGTGGACTGGCTCTCTCCCAAACCGCCGACCTATCGCTGACCGAGATACGATCTCAAGGGTGTCTGTTTCCCTCCAGAGGCCAACCGTCCGCGCGCACGGTGACCGACGACCACCGTGTCGATCGGCCCCGTGGGTGTGATCGATGATGTCGACGGCGGGGCGCGATAATTTTATGGCAGGTTGATCTGGAGCCGATAGAACGGCCCCCACGGCGGTTGATTCGTGCCCCGCAGCACGTCCTCCCCGCCGCAGCCCAGGCGCGGGCCTGCGCCTGGCACCTTCGTCCACGTATCGTCTACCAGGTCGCTCGAACCGATCAGCGTATAGACGCGGCCGGTCGAGGAATCGAAGCGTATCTCGAAGTACGGGCCCAACGAGGCACCCGTAATACACGGGTACGAGCCCGCATCGGTCGGATCGGTATCACCGATGTACTCTTGCGCGGTTGTGAAGGCATCACCATCCGGGTTCGCCCTCTCGGCCTCGTCATACGTGGTCCCGTCGGCAATCAGGCCCTGCCCCTCCAGCCACGCGTGTGGCGTGCCAAGTGCCGCATGCGTCGATGGCATTGCTGGATTCTGAGTCTCGACCAGCCGGATAAGGCTGCCCCCGGCCGACTGCGCACCCGCACCCCCTGTCGAAGCCGTGATGCGGATCTCGTCGATATAGACGTCGTCGGAATTGTAGCTCGCATCGCAGGTGAAGCGGATTTGCATGTCCGTGGGAAACGTGTAGCTCGATTCCGCGATCGTCACGGATTCCGAAACAAACTGGTCGTTCTGGAAGTCGGTCCCGCTGACCCAGCTCTGCACGGTCTGCCAACTCGACCCATCATAATACTACAGCCAGAAGTCTTCCCCACCCTCCATGCCGACCCCCTTATACCAGAACTCCACCGTGATCGTCGTGTAACCGGGCGTCGCCACATCCACCGGGGTCGTCAGCCAGAAGGAGGACGAAGTCCCGCTGTTGTCCTGAATGTCGGCTGCTGATTGGTCACCGGCTGCGCTACGTCATTGTGAAAACTGGACGCGTCCATCCAGGCGCTGGCCGGATACGGGTAGCTGGATCGGCTCGCTGCTGGAGGACACGCTGGCCGTTTCCCTGCCCCCGATTACGGAGACCCACTAGGTGCATAACCCCGCAGACTTGCCCGTGCAATTGACGCCGGACATACGCTGGCTGAGTCAGCTCGATGTTTCGACTTCCGCCGTCGTCCTCGCTCACCCTGCTCAGCGAAAAGATGGCGCACAGGTGTTCGCTACCGTCGGCGATACGCCCCTCGTCGTCGGCGACGACTATGGCGCAGGGCGTGTCGTCTGCGTCATGGCCGCGCCCTATGGGCAAGCGACCAGTGGCCGACCCGCGCTGTGGGATGCGCCGGATTGGCCCTACGTGATGCGCCAGGTGCTTTGGTGGGCCATGCACAATGACCGCAACTTCAAGGAGTATACCCCATGAACACCCCCGCCTCACCGCATTTCACCACAGTCGATCTGAAAGCAGCATTCAACTGCGATCGTACGGAACTCCCAACGGCAATGGAATCAGTCGGGCTGATCCGCAAACAGTTCGGCCCGACCCAGTACAGAGGGATCCCGTTCGCGCTGGGTTCCGCGGCGGAAACCAACGTGATTCTGCTGGAATCCGAGCGTGGGCCTATCACCATCGACCTCGAAGGCGCACATGCCAGTTACCTCATATTCTTGCATGCCGTCGAATTCCCCCCGCCACGATCCCTCGACGGGATCGGTGAGTTCGAGGTATGGGAAGACGACACCGGCGCGCATGTATCCGACTATGTCCTCGAATACGAGGGCGGTGCGACGGTCGCGTGCCCGATTCTGCGCCGGTTCGCGATCCATGTGAACCGCCACGGATGGGGCCGCAGTGGGTTTGCCTGCGTGGCGGCTGCGGATGACCCAGTGACGCGCAGTAACCAGGAAGACGTGGCGCTGGGGCGCGTCCCGACCTTCTTTGGGCTCGGGGAACAACGCACGCGAAGTGGCCGGGATCACACTCTCCGCGATGGCGGCGCCGGTGCCTGGCTCTACGCGTTGCCCAACCCACATCCTGATCGACCCGTCCAATCGTTGTGCCTGGTACCCCAGGCAACACGCTCCGTGATCTACGGCTTGACCCATACGACATTGACCGATCACCCGCTGCGGGGCTCCGCCCGTCAGAAACTGTTGCTGACGTTGCCCCCCGGCGTGGAATTCAACGCGATCGATGAGATTGACCATCTCGATATCGATCTCGGCCCCGTCATCTCGGCGCGGCGCCAGCTCACCTATGACCCCGCGCAGTGGAACCTCGATGCCAGTGATGTCCAGCCCGGCACGTCAACAGACACCGTCATCGTCGAGTATGCGGCGCATCCTGCCGGGCGGCTCTATCTCGACACGCCCCAAGGTCTCCAGACCTACACACTGCAATCACTGCGGCCGGACATCGCTCCGATTGCCGCGGCCCATCGTCCGGTTACGGTCCACGTGATCGACAAGACCACCCGCCATCCCGTCGGCGTCCGCATCCATTTCCATGGCGAAGCCGGCGAGTACCTGCACCCGAAAGGCTACCATCGCAAGGTTAACGCCGAATGGTTCGAAGACCACTATGCCGAGTTCCGCAACAAGGCGAACCAGTACGTGTACATCCGTGGCCAGTGCACCATCGACTTGCCGATCGGCAAGGTCTACATCGAGATCACTCGTGGCTGCGAAGTGACACCCGTGCGCGAGGTGTTCGAGGTGCACCCCGACACCGATGCCATCACGTTTGAACTAGAGCGCATCATCGACTGGCGTGGCCGCGGCTGGGTAACCGCCGATACCCACGTGCATTTCCTGCCGCCGACCACGGCGGTACTCGAAGGCGAAGCCGAGGATATCAATGTCGTCAACGTGCTGGCCAGTCAGTGGGGCGAGATGTCCAGCAACGTTGGCGATTTCGATGGCGGCACGACACATACCAATACGCAGCCCGGAAACAACGGCTCGCTTATGTGTCGCGTCGGGAGCGAGAACCGGATGCCAACCCTGGGGCATATCTCCCTGCTCGGGTACACGGGTGAACTCATTCACCCGCTCAGTAGCGGGGGCCGTCTGAGTCTGCCATCGGTGATTTCCAGGAAGTGACGATGGCCGACTGGGCCCAGCGCTGCCTCGATCAGAACGGCTTGGTGGTCATGCCTCACGCCCCCGCGCCGCAGCTCGAACGCGTGGCTGACGTCGTGCTCGCCCTCGGCGACCGGCAATGGACCGGATTTTCATACACGTTTCAGTTTGAGAGTTCACAGCGACAGATCCATCGCCTACTGACGCACGCGACTTGGGAGATCGGCGGGAGCATTGCCGGCAACACCGTCCTGAGCCAGGGACAATGCAACATATCGCTTTGACCTCTCCCGCCGGGCAGTCACAACGCCTAAATGGGTCCTGTTTACCCCCGGTCCTTTCGCCAAGCACGAGGCTCGCGATCTGTGGTGGGATGCGTTGGAGCACGTCAACGGCTCCATTCGGAAGCAATTTCGTGTTGCACCCACGGTCGTGAAGCCGTTTGTTTTTGCCAAGTATGAAACGATTCTCGACGGGCAACGCCACGAGTCGGACGGATACGGGTGGAAAACATCGACGGGGCATCGCAAGAGGCGCGGTGGCAGCCGCCTCCAAATGTATGTCGCCGACCAAGTCGTCGACCACGACGGAATACCTGTACGCCGTGGCCGATCATCTCGTCCCCCGTCTGGCCGAGCAGGGCATCAAGCGATTCTACCCCGAGATGATTCACGAAAGCGATGTCACGGCCATCGGCATGAAACGCAAACTGGATGACGGGGTTCACGGCGAGTTGCACTGCGCCAGCGTATGCGCGACGCACCGTTTCTTTCCATCAGATTTCTGGGGCGGCATGAAGGCCTGGCGATACATGGCCGATAAGACACGGTCGCTAGGACTCGAGATTGGGCACTGGTTTGCCCCGCATTTCTCGCCACGGGCACCAATCTTCCAGCAACACCCCGACTACCAGATGATCGACGCGCTTGGATTCCCGGCGGGAGGCGGCTACGGTTTCAAGACGCTGGTTGTGGCGGACTGGAACACCGGCATCCGCGATGCCGTTTTGGAGGACCTGCGTCGCTGGCAAGATGAAGGGGGTCTTGATTTTCTCTGGGTCGACTCGTTCCCCAATATGGGCATGGTGCAGATGAATTATGCGGCGAAGATGCGCACGAATTTCGCGGCGTTTGCACGCTTCCTCGGGGATGTTCAACGGATCGGCATCAAGTCTCTAAGCTTTGAAAGCACGTCTGCGCTTGGCTTCGCTCAGTTCGGGTTGGCCGACCTCCGCGGCGGCAACCTCAAGCAAAACAAGGCCGTGGCCGGACAGAACGACTTTGGATGGTGGGTCGGTGAGGAGGACATGGCGTTTAACTGCTGGTTCAACGTTGAGGCGCGCCAACGGAAGATGTCCGATCTGTAGCGGATTATGTTCCGCATGATGAGCAACCGGGGCTACGCAAGCTGGTACCCTTTGTACACGTCGTCGCACCACCTGCCCGCCTGGTGGGGACGGCTCAATCACATCTACAACCAGGCGCTGCCACACATGCAGGGTCGTCGGCGGCTCCTGCCGAACAGCGCGGGGATCCGCTGGGAGAACAAGGCGGGTGACCTGATCTGGACGCACCGTGACTGGCGTCCGGGCAAGGGGGCCACATTCGCTCGTCTCAGCGGCAAGAAGGAGATCCCCTGGACAAAGCCGGTCCTCGAATCCGGAAACGTTTACCGATCACTCTGATACGCTCCGTACCGGGTCCCGAAGCCGCTATTCCCTGCACCCCCCTCCTTGAGGGACCGCCTGGACGTGGCGGCAGCTCGAGCGGATAGAACGTCAGGAGCGACCACTGCGGCGGCGCTATCGCGAATCGACTCCCGAAAAGCAATTTTGATCCTGATTCCGACTACGAAATGGGCACGTGCCGCCGCCATTGCCCTTTCAGCTCTTTCCAGCCCTGTCTGTTCCGAGAGAGCAACAAGACGCAGATGCGCCCGATAGACATTGGTTGCCAATCGACCTCCGGCGCTTCGGCAACATTCAATGTGGCGTGAATGCGCAAAAGAAGGTTCCCTTCTCGCGTCTTTTCGCGTAGTAAGGGCTTTAAGGACCCCCACAGGATTCGTGAACTACAGTGTGTTGGACATCAAGGAAGGGCTGAGAAGACGTGAATAGTAAAGAACGATGTATGGCATCCATCACAGGCAGTCCAGTGGATAGGACACCTGTCTTTCCTTTGCTCATGTTTTTTGCGCAGCAGAGGGCTGGCATTACGTACCGGGAGTATGCCGGGAATGGTCGTGCGTTGGCGGAGGCGCAGATAAGTATTCGAGATAGATTTTCTGTAGATGCGATCACATCTTGCTCCGATGCCTTCCGGATCACCGCCGATTTGGGGGCCGAGATGGCCTATCCAGAGGATCACCCGCCGTTTGCTACGCGGCCCCTCGTCACAACAGAAGCGGAGTTGCGTCAACTCCCCAGACCCGATCCTATCAGCGTCGGGTCCCGCATGGCCGATCGTATCGATGCCACGCGAATCATGGCTGAGTCGGTCGGGGACGACTGCCTGGTTCTGGGCTGGGTCGACATGCCGTTTGCCGAAGCCTGCTCGATCTGCGGGCTGACCGAGTTCATGCTGATGCTTAGCGATCAGCCATCACTGGCCCATGAGCTTCTTGAACGTGTAACAGATAGCGTGATCGATTTTAGCCTTGGCCAGCTTCAGGCGGGCGCCCCTATGATCGGAGCGGGTGATGCGGCGGCTTCACTCATCTCGCCAGCTCAGTACCGCGAGTTTGCGCTGCCGTACGAGCAACGGGTTATAGAGAGCATTCACGCCGTCGGCGGCCTTGCAAAACTCCACATCTGCGGAAACACCACGCACATCCTCAATGACATGGTCCATTGCGGTGCGGATCTCTTCAATGTCGACCACCTCGTGGGCTTCGGCACCGCTTGCGACGTCTATCATAATGCAGGCAAGGCCTTCAAAGGTAACCTGGATCCGGTGGGAGACCTGCTGCACTCCTCCCCACAGCAATGCGCAGCGCGTTGTGCAGAACTCCTTGAGAGGGCAAAGGGATTGCAGTACATGTTGAGTGCGGGGTGCGAAATTCCCGCCGCCGTGAGTGATGACGTATTCCAGGTGTTTTGTGATGCGCCGCAGAATGTGGGTGGCTGAGCCCGCAAGGCCATTGTCAACTCCATACAGTTTTTTGAAGCCTATACTGTTGATGCCGCCATGGCGGGAGAGGGTTACGGTCCCACGATGAAGAATACTGTATTTGTCCATTTTGCCAACCACTTCGATCTGGTCTGGCGACGCTGTTGGGATCGCGAATACACCTTTCGGGGAGGACGCTATCGCAGCTACAGGCAGATTCAAGAGCTCTGTCTGCAACGCAATATCGAGCTGGCTGAAGCGGGTCGCGGGGCCTATCTGGTCGAGCAGACCTTGACGGTGCGGGCCTATCTGGAGACGCACCCGGACGCGCGCGAACGGATGCAGGCGCTATACAAGGAGGGTCTGTTTGAGCTGCTGGGGGGCGGCGAAGCGATTATCGATGTCAATCTGTGTACGGCCGAAACGATGTGCCGCAATCTGGCCAGCGGCGTGCACTACGGGCGCCACGAGTTAGGGATGCAGCCGTCGTTGGCGATCCACAACGATGGATTTGGATCCTCGGCACAGTTTCCGCAAGTCATCCGCCGCTGTGGATTGAAAGGGGTGCAGGGACTGGCGTATGCCAAGCCGGACAACCTGTATTGGCGTGGACTGGATGGGTCGGTCGTAATCGCATTGCCGGATCTGAACGGGGCGAATTACTTTTTCGATCACTGTTACCACGAGCCCTGCCGGGTGTGTCGCAACCAGTCACGTGAGACGTGTACGGCATGCAACGGCACGGGCCTCGATATGCCGCAGAACACGTATCCTCCGTTGGAACCCGTCGCGCCGGGGCAGTTCAAGAACCATCTGGCGCAGTACTGGATCTGCTCAGAAGAGATGTTGCCGCCCGAAGACATGACGGACGTGCTGCGCCGCTGGGAAGCCGAAGACCCAGAAGTGGAGTACCGCTGGGGCACGCACCGGCTGCTGAAGCCCCTGTGGGAGGAAGCCGCAAACCGCGTGGACAACCCACCGCCCGATCAAGTGGCGTCGGGCGTCGAGAACAACCCTGTTCAAAGCGGGTGTCATGTGTCCCGTATTCGCATCAAGCAACGTGCCCGCCGGTATGAGGCACGGTTCTATGGGTGGGAGATGGCCGTGGCCGCCACATGGCCGGAGGACATGGAGACGGAAGCATGGGCGGCGCTGTTTCTCGAATTGCCGCTGTTCTTCTTCCATGACGCCATCACCGGTACGCACCAGGATGAGGCGTTTGAGGAGTTGATGGATCGCATCCAGGCAGCGGATCAAGCGACGGTGAAGTCGGGTGTGGAGACGCTCCGATCGCGCGGCATCGAGGCAAAGGAAGCCCTGCTGGGGGATCGGGTACCGGAGGAGGCCCTTCTGGCTTTCAACCCCTCCGCCGCCTCGCAGCCCATGCGGATTCCACTTCCTGTCACAGACTGGCGGACGACACCGTGTCTGGTGGCGGAGGATACGCAGGGCCGCACATGGCCGGTGGTCATGAACAGCCATCGCTGGTCGCCACCGCTGCCACTGCTGCCCAACCGACTGATTACAGGCGTAGGGCCGGGAGCCCGTACGCGGCCGGATCGGGGCGACGCATGGGTTGAAGTGAACGAAGCTGCGCCCTTGGCATGGTCGACCTGCCAACTGCGGGCAGCCCCCGCACCGGAGGCACTGACGGAGCGAAAGCTGCAGAACGCGTTCTTCGATGTGGTGCTGGGCGATCACGGGGTGGAAGAGATCCTGGATAGGAACACCGGAAGAGTGATTCGAGGAGAGGATGTAGGTATCGGTGCGCTGCAGATCGAAGACGACGAAGGCGATCCATGGGGCACCCGGTTCCCCTCGACGTTCAGCCATGCCCTGACACCCTTCACGCATTTCATGGGCGCCATGCAGTTCACGGGCTATCAGGAAGCCTACTACGCCGGACGCTACGATCCGAACGTGCGGTTTGGGCATGAAGGCGACCCGAATGTCTTCGCCTTGGAGTGGTATGTGACGGTACGCCTGCTTGAGCAGTCGCAGCGCGTGGACTTCGGATTCGAGATCTACTGGAAGGGCTGCAATCGTCGTCTGCGCGCGGTGTTCCCGGTGCAGGCACGGACCGATAGAGCGTGGTACTCCATTCCCGGCGGCTGGCTGGAGCGACCGCGCTATGAACAGACCGAAACCTGCCTGTGGAGTCCGAATGGCGATTGGCCAGCCGTGCATTTTACGGCGGCGAGCTCCGACGAGGCATCCGGTTGGGCGGTGGTCAACTACGGGACGCCATCAGCGCGCGTGGCCGATGGTCGCATCCTGATGTCCCTGTTGCGATCGCCCGGTTTTGGTGCTTGTCTAGAGCGCTATGCCCAGGACTATCCCATGCCCACAGAGGGGCAGCGCGATCCGGGCTGGCACCATTTCATGTTCAGCTTGTTGCCCTATGCCGGTGAGCCCGCGTTGCCTGAATTGGCGGCGACGGCAGCGGCACTGAACCAGTTGCCGCCCGTGGCCCTGGTTGAACCAGGCACTGTATTGCCGCCGTCCTGGTTGCAGCTGGAGGCAGAGGGCATCGAGATCCTGGCCATGAAGAGGCCGTTCGCGGTGGATGAAACCGGGATGATCATCCGGCTGCTGAATCTGAAGTCAACGGCGGGTACCGCGCGGCTTGTCCTCACGGACGCGCCGCAGGCTGTCGTGACGGAGTGCCTGATGACGGAAGAGCATCAGGGCAACCTGCCCCTATGTGATGGAGTCTGCGAACTGGCATTCACGCCATTCGAGATCAAGACGTTGCGTGTGGATTGAGGGGGTCGATGAGCATTCCTATACTTTTCCCTGCTGTGACCGCCTCCCTATTTCAGGGTTTCGATTCCCATAGAGTCCGCCAGCAAAGAAAGATGTTCCTCAACGTGTCCCTCCACAATGACAGGGTGATGCGGTAGTCCCGCCCGGATCATGCGTACGAAGTAGCGGTTGATATCCACGTTCGGAAAGTGTCCCAGTGCATTGGTTCCGTCCAGGTGACGTTTCGGCTCTATGGTCTCGCCTTCGATGGCCGTGAACAGGTAGCGGCCCTCCAGGTGCCACAAGCGGCAGAGCGTGATGGGCATGCCGACCTTGATGGATGCGTTGATCACGGCGGGCTTCTTGTTGTTAAAGTGGCGACCGATTGACGGGGGGTGATCGCTATCGAAGTCCTGGCACATCGGCAGTGGAGCCGCACCGGTATGCCAGAGCGTGATATGGTGTTCGTCATGCTCCAGCCAGTCGGAGATGTATGGAACACCGCAGCCCGCGGAATAGGTCATCAAGCAGGTCAGAGCGCCATCCGTATCGCCTTCGCAGGCAATAGCGTACCCCTCCGAGGCCATGCGCGCCATCGCCATGTACGGCCACTGTACGGCCGACAGCTCCGGCCAATCGCGAACGCCCAGGGCCTGCAAGGGCGTTTCATCCATCAGCGCCTTCATACAGAGGTAGTACTTGGAGGAGAGCAGGAGGTCCTCATCGGTGATATCCCCGGTGATTTCCATACCCATGGTCTTCAGGACCTCCAGATCCGCCATGGCGTCCTCGTCGCTGACACCATGAACATCATCGATGAACTCGTGCATCGATATATGCATCAGTTCGACGTTGATCGAGCGCATCGAGACAGGGTCGACGTGCATGTCAATGAATCCGGGCGCGTGATAGCCCACCATGCCGGCATAGGCCCCATCCATCACCGTGTAGGCATAGGCACGGTAGATCGCAGCAGCGAGGTCCTCCTTCGTCTTCTCATCGCCGGGCACACCGTAAACGAACTCAAAAGGATGCCCCGACTGGGCCAGGCTGGCCCCGAAGGTATGCGCCCCGACCAGAGAGCAAGCGCTGACCATGGCTCCATCCTGCTTCTCTCCGGTTGCCCAGAGAACAACGGGAGCCTTACTCATCTGGGCAAGCACCGGGCCCATACGCCCGTCGGCCATCGTCGGGTGAAGCGCTACATAAACATGGCAGCCACGCGCGTTGCAGCCTGTCATCACGCGCATCAGCGACGTGCCATCCACGATCATCTCTTCAGGGATCACGATGTCAAAAGGGGCGGTCTTCAGTTGTTCGCGCACCTGCTCCTCAATCCATTCGCCCCACTCCGGAATGAAACCCGGTCGTTTACGCCTCAGAATCAGGATGCCAACCTTCACAGTCGGTTTGGGATGTTCGAATAGCGCATTCACAATGCTTTCCCTTCTGAACCAACGGCCGCGATGATCTCCATTATATCGGCCTTGATCCGGTTCTTTATCTCACGTTGAATCCGCCATGCGTGCCAGAGATGCTCCATGGAGTCGGTCAATTCGTTGAAGTACTCCAGGTTTGACTCATAGGCTTGGAGTATAAGAGGCGAGTTCATCGCTTGTGCGGCCTCCAGGGCCGCGCGTGCAATGTCGTACGTCGCTCCGTTTGCATTGAGTGCCGGAATGGCGTACCCACCATTCATGGCGTCGTTCACCATCTGCTTTGCGCTGACAAATCTCATCAACAACTCCTATGCGAGTGTTTCAATATCACGAGCCGAAGCGATTTCGCCATTGGCAAAGGCCTCGTCGCGTGCTTCTTTCCAGAAATCAAGGACCTTCTGCGGAATGCCCTCCATATCCTGGAACGTGGCCGACAGGAAGGCGTCCGCCATCTCACAACCCAATTCCGGGGCCACAATGGACTCCCCCATGCACAGGCAATTGGCGTCATTCACAATGCGTGCCAGTTTGGCTGTTTGAACCGACTCGCAACTCAGAGCGCAGACGCCCTTGAACTTGTCGGTGCAGATCGCGGCCCCGGTGCCACTGCCGCAGCAATTGATGCCAAGGTCGGCCTCGCCGTCCTGTAAAACCTTTGCCACTCGCTCCGCCGCGGACGGAAACTTGTAAAAGGTATCTGTGTCATAGCACCCCACGTCTATGACCTCGTGTCCCTGCGCTTCCAGATGCGCCCTGATCGGCATCTTAAGCCCGTAGCCCTTTGCAACGGATCCCATTACGACCTTCATAGCTCCACTCCTCTTCCTTTATGCCATAGATCAGGCGGCACAGAAACGGTCCTGATCGTGGTCAGCCCCATCTTGCTTGCCTCTCTGTTGATTGCTGATCTACTTCCCGGCCAACTCACGACAGGCCGCCACAATGTGCGCTGGGCCAAAGCCATGCTTGTCGAAAAGGTAATCCTCCGTAGCCACTTCTCCAAACCGGTCCGGAATCCCGAGTCGCTTCACCTGGGTCGGGCAGTTCTCGCTGAGCACTTCGCAGACCGCGCCACCAAGCCCTCCAATGATGTTCTGGTTTTCGACCGTAACCACGCCACCGGTTTTCTCGGCAGAAGTGACCAGTGTGGCGATGTCGAACGGCTTAACCGACGGGTAGTGCAAGAGCTCCACGCTCACACCTTCAGTGGCCAATTCCTCTGCTGCGGCCTTGGCAAAGGCGGTCATGTAGCCGGTGGCGACCAGCGTGACATCCGATCCTTCACGCACGACCACGGCTTTCTCGGGATCGAATGAGTATGTCTCGTCGAACACCTTCGCCACTTTGGGTCGAACGAGCTGCATATACGTGGGTTGCACGTTGGCAGCCATGTGCCGCATCATGACCCGCAGCTCATAGACATCACAGGGGCTATAGACATGTAGGTTAGGCATCACGCGCATGAGGGCCATATCCTGAAAATCCATGTGTGTGCCCCCATTCGGGCCCTGCGTAATGCCCGTCCCCGTGCCAACGATCTTCACATTGGTGTTGGCGTAGGCCACGCTGAGATAGACCTGATCATATACCCGCCGGGATGCGAAGCAGCTGAAACTGGCGCAGAACGGGATTTTGCCTTCCACCGCCAATCCCGCTCCAACACCGATCATATTCGCTTCGGCCACCCCGGCATTCACGAAATTTTCAGGGTGTGCGTCAACCACCGCCGGATTGGTTCCGGAAGCCTTGCTGAGGTCCGCCTCAACGCACATCACGTTCGGGTTTTCATCCATCAACTCGTTCAGTGTTGCGGCGTAAACCGCCCGCATTTCCATGTCATGTAGATCACTCATGTTCTCGTCTCCTTAGATGGGTTAGTAGGGCAGATCCATTGTCTCTAATTCCAACGCACCCATATAGAGGTCGTAGGCCGCCTGGTCACCGACTTTCACGTTGTGACTTCCCGCTGTGTTCTCGACAACGCTACACCCCTTGGCTTTGATGGTATGGGCAATGATCATGGCCGGCTTCCCGCGAACCGCTTTGGCGGCCTCGATCTTAGTGTAGACGTCATCCCAGTCATGACCATCCGCCTCGAAGACTTCCCATCCGAATGCGCGCCACTTATCTGTCAGCGGTTCGAGACTAAGGATATCGTCCGTAAACCCGTCAATCTGGAGCTTATTGTAGTCCGTGATCGCCACGATGTTATCGAGCTTGTTGTGCGCGGCGAACATAGCCGCTTCCCAGTTCTGCCCCTCGTTGCTTTCGCCGTCGCCGATGATGCAGAACACCGTGTGTTTCTCACGTTTGCTCTGGGCAGCTCGAGCCATTCCACAGGCAACGGAGAGTCCCTGCCCCAGTGACCCGGTCGTGACGTCAATACCCGGTACGGTTCGCGCATCAGCATGACTCGGCAGCGTGGTCCCGTTGGCATTCATCGTGCCGAGAAGATTCGCGGGGAAGAAGCCCTTGTAGGCCAACGCCACATAGAGCACCGGCGCGGCGTGCCCCTTGGAAAGCACAAGACGATCGCGCTTCTCCCACTTGGGATTGGCCGGATCCACAGTCATGGACCGGTAGTAGAGGGTGTGCATAATCTCTACGAGACTCAGCGCCCCACCGATGTGGCCAGACCCCGCCCGGCAGATCATATCCGTAATGATATACCGCCACTCCGCTGCCATCCGGGCGGCGTCCGCCCTATTGAACTCGTTACTCATCTGCTGACTCCTCTGGTTACCGTTTCTATAGACGTGTGAATTCAATTCCCAACACTACCAACTCACTATTCCTGTCAACCGCCCCATTATGGCAATCGACACCGTGACACAGGCCGACGAAGCCAATGTCATCCAGACCCCCGCCTTGGCCATGTCCCTGATAGTGAAATATCCCGCCGAGTAGGGAATGACATTGGTCGGCGTCGACGTCACCAGCAGGAACGCCAACGAGGACGTGATCCCGGCTGGAATGGCAAGCAGCAGCGGATCGATATCGATCTGCTTGGCCAACGCAATCAACAGCGGAACCATGATAATACCGGTCACCGTGTTGCTGGAGAACATGACCTTCATGATCGATACACCCAACACAACGGCAAAAATGATTGCGATGGGGTGCAGCAAACCCAGCTTGCTGAACGCCACCTGCGCCATCCAGGCTGCCGCGCCGGTCTTGTAGATGGTCATACCAAGCGAAAGCCCTGTGACGATCAGAATAATGCCGCCCCAACTAATCTCCTTCTCAGCGGTTTTCCAATCGATGACACCGATGCCCGGCACGAAAAAGAGGCACGCACAGGCGATGGCGACAAACTTGATCCCGAGATAGTCGATCGCCCCGCCGGTCCAATCGCCAATCCACTTTCCGCAGATCCAAAGGAAAACCGTCAGAAGGAAGATCACCAGTGTCGTGATCTCGTTGCGCTGGAGTTTTCCCAACTCCGCGCGCTGCTTCTCGAAATCTTCCTTGGCAACGGCGAGGCTGATCGGTTCGAGCGGAAAGACGCGAATCAGGATAAACCAGGCACAGGGAATCATCATGATGGTGGCGGGAACCCCGAGCAGCATCCAATCCACAAACGAGAAATCGATACCGGCCAAGTCCTTCAAGAACGTCATCGTCAGCGGATTCGGGCCGCACCCGGCTGGCGTAGCAACGCCTCCAACCAACGGCCCCCAGGCGCACGCGATGAGCAGTGCGCGCCCGAAATTACTCTTCAGAGGCTCGACCTTGGCGTCCTTGAGGATTGTTACGGCAATCGGCATCAACATCGCCGCCACGGCCATGGCCGTAATCCACCCTGAGAGCACCGCACCCACAGTGATAAATGTCAAAATGATCGCGCTGGGCTTGTGTCCCAGCTTGTAGAGCAAGAACGTCGTGAGGCGCTTCAAGAGGTTTGTCTGCGCAATGGCTGCGGAGAAGATCAGGACACCAATGAAGAAGAGAATGATCGAATTGCCGAACCCGTCCTGAACGAGCGGTTTCAGTTCCGACGCCTTGGTCATGACCAGCGCGACCAAGCCCATGAAACCGGCTATCGGGAACGGGACCGCTTCGGTGACCCAGAGCATCACGACCATCACGAGCACGGCCAGCGCCGCCTTGCCTTGCAGCGTCAAGGCGATGACCCCTTTCGTCGTCTCAATCTGAGGCGGTAGCGGAAGCAGTAGGATCACCCCCAGGGCCAGCAGCGCGAGTATGAAGCAGATCACTTTCTTCATTGCGGAAGCCCCAGTTGGTCGAACAGCGCACCGATCTCACTGGGTCGGTCTGCCACAAGTGCGCCAGCCGCACGCAACGCCTTGGCCTTTCCGGCTACGGATCCCTTGCCACCGGAGACAATCGCACCGGCATGCCCCATCTTCTTGCCCTCAGGGGCGTTGCGGCCTGCGATGAAGGCAACCAGCGGCTTGGTGAACAGGCCAGCCTCGATGGCCTCGGCGACC
Organism: Lentisphaerota bacterium; assembly: GCA_013203785.1. Classification (GTDB taxonomy): domain Bacteria; phylum Verrucomicrobiota; class Kiritimatiellia; order UBA8416; family JABMPJ01; genus JABMPJ01. The sequence continues at coordinate 16,748 of JABMPJ010000180.1, forward strand.
TCTTCCTCCATCGACCCGCCCAGCTCACCAATAATAAGCACGGCGTCTGTTTCCGGGTCGGCCTCGAACGCGGGCAATAGCTCCGCAAAACGGGTCAGCGGAATGGCATCTCCTCCAATCCCGAGAAGTGACGAGACACCGTAGCCTGCTTTGACCATCATCGCGGTCGCTTCGTTGGTTAGCGATCCGCTGCGCGTCATGACCCCGACCCGGCCCGGCCGATACACCCGGTCGATCCAGTACGGGAGGAATCCCATCATGGCCACGCCCGGAGTGATCACACCGGTCGTGTTGCCACCCATAACGGTGGCACCGAGTAACCGTGCGGCAGAACGGATTTCCATCGCCTCGTGCAGAGGCATCCCCTCAGCCGTGACGACGATCTTCCGGATACCGGCATCCAGGGCCTCAAACACCGCGTCGTGCGCAAACCGTGGCGGCACGAACAGAACAGAGGCGTCCGCCTGCGTTGCGGTGACAGCCTGCTGGACCGTGTTGTAGACCGTAACGCCTTCAACGTCCTGGCCCGCTTTGCCAGGCGTTACCCCGGCCACGACCTGTGTGCCGAGATCAATCATGTGCTTGGTCCAGTAACGGCCCTCGCCACCGGTAATTCCCTGAACCAGTACCCGCGTCTTCTTGTCAATGAATACACTCATGAGTCACATCTCCCAGAAGCTTCTGTGTCTTCCGTGCCTACGAATCCCCTACCCACACAGCGCGATAGCCTTCTGTACAGCAGCCTCAGTATCGTTCAGCGGCTCCAGACCCAATCCTTTGAGAATCTCTGTCGCCTCTTCCTCGTTCGTTCCACGAATCGCGGTCACGATCGGCACATCCGGCTTGAGCGTCTCAATCGCTTCAGCCAGCCCTTCGGCCATGACGTCGGCTCGTGCAATGGTTCCGAATGTCACTACAAGAATGACCTTGGGCTTACTGCGCAGCGTGAACGCCATGGCTTCAACCGCACGGCGGTAATTGGGGCCGCCGAACTCAAGGTAGTTTGCGACAGTGCCGCCATAGTCCGCAATCAGGTCATACACCGTGTTGGTCAGCCCTGCCCCCGCACACATCAACCCGATATCGCCGTCGAATTGCAGATAAGGAAAACCGGCCTCGGCTGCCTCGAACTCGATATCGCTGTCGAATTGCTCGCGGGTACGGGCGAGCCCCTTCTGGCGGAACGCCGCACTATCGTCGATGCTGAACTTGCCATCGGCCGCAATGAGTTGCCCGTCAGCAGTGACCACCAGCGGATTGATCTCCACCAGCTCGGCGTCCTTCCTGCTGAAAAGGCCGAACAATGCCTTCAGCAGCTGCATCCCCTCTTTGAACGTCTCGCCTTTCAGCCCGAGTCCGAACATAACGTTACGGAGCTGGAAGGGCAGGATGCCCTGCTTAATATCAACCAGTTGCCGGACGATCTTCTCCGGTGCGTTTACGGCGAGATCTTCAATGTCTACGCCACCCTCGGAAGCCCCCATCACCAAGGCCTTGCCCGTCAGTGGATCCACCGTGATTGCCAGGTAGAGTTCTTTCTCTATCTTGAGCGACTCTTCAACCAAGAGCTTCTGTACGTTGTGATCGGAAGCCAACAGTTGCTCCGCCTTGGTGCGGGCCGCATCCACAGATGTGGCGAACTGAATCAGTCCGGCCTTTCCACGGCCACCGCGCAGCACTTGGGCCTTCAACACACAAGGAAGCCCCACCTCACCAATCGCCGCCTCAACGGCATCAACATTGTCAACAACCTGCCCCGCCGGGACAGCGATTCCCGCCTCAGCGAACAGACCCTTTGCCTGATATTCAAACAGCTTCATGCTTCTCTCTGTTTAGGTGCGTGTGTGGTGCTGGTCCCATCTACTTTCCAAACGTCTCCCAGAACCCGCCCCACACATCATCTTCCGTCGGTTTCACAGGATCAAACGGTGTCGAAACCCACGTGATATTGATGAAGTGCTTCCAGTGAATGTTCTCAGTCGTACTGTTGCCGGCCCAACTACCACAACCAAGCGATGTGGTGGAGGGCATACCGTTGAAGAAGTTCCCTCCGTTGGCCGGAGCCATCGGCTGGCGCACCATGATGCGACTGCTCTTCTGAGCCAGCGCCTGTTTTTCTATATAGGCCTCGTTAAAGGTATGAATACCCGACGAATGACCTGTCCCCGCATAGTCCGTCAGCGTCTTCAGAATACGCAGGGCCTCATCAAAATCGCCGTATTTCCAGATCGTCAGCACGGGTGAAAGCTTCTCACCGCGCCAGCGGCTTGGAGCGTTTACATCGGCACATTCAACCACCAGCGACGTCGTCTCTTCTGGGACCTTGACCCCCGCCATTTCGGCGATTTTGAGAGCCGAGGCCGCCACGATCTTCGCATTGATGCCAACGTGGCCCTTCTTGTTTGGTATCCAGACAACACCTTCCAGTTTCTGTTTCTCGTCATCCGAGCAGAGATAGGCCCCCTCCCCCTTCAAGGCCACCACCGTCGCGTCATAGACGCTTTCCTGAACGATGATGGAATTCTCGGATGAGCAGGAGGTCGCATGATCGAACACCTTGCTCAGATGAACCTTCTTGGCCGCATCCGCAACGTCGGCGTCCTCAGCGATAATAGCCACGGCGTTACCGGCACCCACTCCGTAGGCCGGCGTGCCGCTCGAGTAGGCCGCCTTGACCACACCGGGACCCCCAGTCGCTAACACAAGATCCACCTGGCGCATCAACTCCTGGCTGCGATCCAACGTCGGCTCAGCCACAAACTGAACGAGATCCTCCGGCGCACCTACAGCCTTCAGGCCGGCGCGCATGAAATCGCACACCACTTTGGCCGACTACTTCGCCTTCGGGTGCGGCGCAAAGATGACCGCATTACGCCCCTTGAGAATGGCGATGGCATTGCTGGCGGGTGTCGCGGTGGGGTTCGTCACCGGCGTCAGCGCACCCACCACACCGATCGGCTTCGCGTACTTGCGGATACCAAGCACCGCGTCCTCCTCCACCAGACCCACGGTTTTGCCCTTGAGAGACTCGACCAAGGAGCCGAGGATCTTGACCTTATGTTTGATGATCTTGTGGCCGACATTGCCCATCCCGGTCTCCGCGACCGCTGCCTCGGCACAGACCTTGATATTCTCGTCACAATACGTCTGCCAGGCAACACTGCGACACAGATCGTCGACCTGCTCCTGCGTGTAGTCAGCGACTTGCGCCTGCGCCGTACGCGCCTTCGCCACCAATTCCGCAATAACGCTCTCGTCGCTCTGCATCCTATCACCTCTTTTGGTCAACAGTCATCCCAGTTATTACGAGCTCGGAATAATACCTCGTCGCTAGATGGAGTGCAATGTATTGTTTCGTTTTGTAAAACTGTTGCCCCACCCATTGTATCGTGCTACATAGGGGCGTGATCAGGCCAAACAACGTTCAGAAGAAGGGCGCGATCATTGCCGGCGTGGAGGCCGAACTGGTCAAACACATCAGAGCAACGGGCGGTCTGTCGCGTATCGAACTGGCGAAAGTCCTTACGCTTTCCCCTTCAACCATCGGCGTCTACGTCGACCGACTTCTACACGAGGGCTATCTCGTTGAAGGCGATAGGAAGGTGCCCTGTGGAGCAGGACGCCCACGTACCACTATTGCGCTGAATCCGAATGCCGGTCAATTTGTCGGCGTAGACTTCCACGCCAAGGAGATTCTGGCCGTGTCCGTTGACTTTGCCCAGAACATCGTCAAGCAGGCCTCTCGCCCCGTCCGACGCGGCGAGCGAGCCGCCAAAGTCATCCAGAGCGTGGTCGATATTGTTGACGAGGTGGTACCGTCCGACCGCAAGCTTCTCCTGGGAATAGGCATTGGTTCTCCCGGCCCGGTGGACCTCGAGCATGGAACGGCCGTGGAGTACCGGTATATCCGAGACTTCAACGACGTACCCATTGTGAAACCGGTGATGCGCCGCTTCAATGCACCCGTCTATATCGAGAACACCGCGAATGCCATGGCCCTGGCCGAGCTCTGGTTTGGGCAAGGCCGCGACCTGAACTCGTTTGTCTCCCTCTGGATCCGAAGCGGCATCGGTGCCGGCATCATCATCAACCGCCAACTCTATAGCGGGCTGGCTGATGGTGCCGGTGAGATCGGCGCGTGGCGCTGCCCTCTTTACAAGGCTGCGCCAGACGGAAAACTAGAGAGAAGGGATGAGACCACACTGTGCGATCTTCAGGAAATCGCCTCTGTGCGCGCCATCTGCGACACGCTTCCCGGCAGATGGAGCACTGATCGCCTAATCAGAGCATACCGCAAACAGGATCCAGCCGCACGAGAGGTGGTCAATGCCGCGGCGGGAAGCTTGGCCTGGGCGATTGCTCAGCTCACGTTCTGCCTGGCACCCGAGCGCGTCGTTCTGGCGGGCCCCCTGGCTGACCTCGGCGATGATTTCGCCTCCTTCCTGGCGACTACGACTGCCGCGTGTATGGCTCCGACACGTCTACATGTCCCACCGGTTGCCATGTCAACGCTCGGGCCGTTCAGCGGCGCTCTCGGAGCCGCGGCGCTGGTTGTCGATCGCTGGAAACCTGCACGGTAGACCGAGCTTGGGGAATCATGTCTTCGCTCGTACGCTAATCTCAATGGTCTCTGGAGCCACTAGCCACAGTTCCGCAGATGCACCCAGCTCAGACAAGTACTTGCACGTGCGTTTGGCAACGTGATACTAATTGACGCATGCAAAGGCCAGTTGATCGCAGCATCCCAGGCCAACGCACTATCCCTATCCGACGCAGACCTCCGGTTCAGCAGGACCGGGTCGCAGGATGGGTGCGCCGCAGGATCGTCGATGGCCGATGGGAGCCCGGCCAGCGCATTCCTTCCCGCGCGAAGCTCTTGGAACGTTTCGGCGTAAACAGCCCGACACTGCAACGGGCCATGGACCAGCTCAAAGAGGATGGATTCATCCACACACGCGGTCGGCACGGAACATTTGTGGCCGACTACCCACCGCACCTGTACCGTATCGGACTGGCGTTTGCCCCCGAACGACACGACCCCAGCTGGTCCACCATGTGGGAGGCCCTGCTGGCGGCGGCCGAACAGGTGGCGGCAGAAGGCCCATTTCGTTTTGAAGCGTATCTCGGTGTGGACAGCCCTATGGACACAGAAGGAGCGTGGCGCCTGCAGCGTGACATCGGACGTGGTGCCCTCGCCGGCGTGGTACTGGACGACTGCAGTATCAATGCCTATGGCGATCTGGGCTTGAAAGGTGGGTCCATTCCAGCCATCGGCATCACGACCGCGAAAAGAGATCTCCCCGTCCCCAGTATGAGCACGCATTACAAAGCGTTTACAGGTGCCGCCCTCGCGCACCTGCATGCAGCCGGTTGCCGCCGTATCGCGATGCTTGTGCTAGGAAATGCCGCATCCTGGGATAGAATACGGTCCATTGAGCGTGCCTACGCAAAATGCCACGTGCCGTTTGACCTCAAGTGGGTGCAGGGGGTTCCCGTATCGACCTCGGAATGGGCCAGTCATACCGCCCAGCTCCTTGTGGCCGGTCCGGCCTCGCAACGTCCCGATGGCTTGATAATCGCCGATGACAATCTGACCGTCCATGCCGCGAAAGGTCTCGCCGAGGCAGGCATAGCCGTACCGGATGACCTGCACATCGTCTCTTTAGGCAATTGGCCCAGACTGCCAGAGATGGACATTCCGGTGACCTGGTTGGGGTTCGATCACTGCGCGCGCATGCGAAACTGCCTTGACCTCCTTACGCGGCTCAGGGCAGGCAAACCTGTACCCAATGCCCATCTGCTTCCACTCGTGAACCTATCCGCACGCGTGGCGCTCGACTGATCCCCCTCCTTGAGATACGCGCTACCGAGACGGGGCGCTTCGGGCGACTGACGCTTGGTCGAACTCATCCTGGCGATCTATCGTTCGGCCGAGACGGGTAGAGCCGTGCAGCTCCCTTTAGCCCGTGATCCCGTGCTGAAGGCCCGTCAGCAGGAAAACTCGGCATAATCAGGCGGGTTCCCCATATGCCGGTGTCGGCAGCGAACGGCCAATCTCTTCAATTCGGTATCCGAATCCCGGACCGCGCAGCGTTGAGAAATCCAGGACACCGTCACGGCGTTGATACAATCCGGGATGAACGGTAGCCTCGGTAATTGATGCTTCTGGGTAGAACTGCATGGCATTACTTTCAACACCCATGATGGTACCGGCATGTGCCGCCAGCAGTGTGTGCGGAATCATGGCCAGCATGGGGTTTGTGAGGTCCTGCACCATGAGCGTCATGCCGTGGGCCTTGGCAAAGCAAAGCGATAGTAGCGCGCCGGATTGCGTCTTGCAGGTCTTTAAAGCCACGCCGGTCCATCCCAGCCTGCGTCCTAGTTTCACCAATCGCCAATCGTGTGAGCTCTCATCGAGGAAGAGCGGTTTGCGGGCGGATACCGAGTGCGTATCGATCTGGTTGGCTTCAAGATCGTGCGGAAACGGTTGCTCAACATAGAGGATCATCCCGTAAATTCGCGGGTGTTCCCACACCAACCGATCGAGAATATCATTGACATAGGTGGGATTGGTTACCTGACAGTTAAAATCGGTGGTCAGCCAGTCGACGCCATGCTTGATGGCCAGGTTGCCGACCTTTACCAATCGGCCATAATCCCACGCGGTATCATCACCGCGCAACTTGACTTTGAGGCAATTCAACCCATCGGTCTCAATCCAATCCGCCAGCAAGACGGGATAGCCGTCATCCGGTTCGCTTCCGGTCAGCTCGCTTTCATCGAGGGGGTCTTTTCCGCCCACCAGATGCCAGACCGGAATCGTTTGCGGGGGTGATGAGGCGAGATACTCTTCGGGATATTTCCCTGCGAACGAGACGGAGGCATCTTCGGCTGGTGTAAGGAACTGAGCTAGATCACGGCTCATGAATTGCTCATTGTACGTCTCGTAGACAGGCAGATTGTGCAGGACTCCGAAAGCGTCGTGCATAGCAACGTCGAACAGTGAGCAACAGACAAGCGCGGCCAACCAGGGGAGTGTTTCCGATTCGGAACGATTGATGTTGAATGCCTCATGTAACATTTTTAGGCGATCTTCCTGGAAATCAATCCCCATTTCGATGGGGTGACCACTGCCCTCAAACAACTGCCAGGCTTCCGCAAGTTGAATGCAGAAGGCCTGCATGGCGTCGTTGCGTTCGGCATACGGCTGGGTGCTGGGCCAGGACCATTCCACCGCCAGGGGCGTTTCGCCCCAACCGGAAGCCGAGCTTCCCGTCCGGCCCTCAACCGTGATACATGCCCGTGCACAACTCACCTGGGTCATAACCGAGGCGCCGAATTTCAACGGCATGCGGGCCTCTATCGGTATAAAATATAGGACAACGTTCTTGATAGTGATGTCGGTGGGTTTCACGGCTATACCTCCACGGGTTGGTTCTGCTTTAAACTCTCGATGGCGGCGAAGGCCACGCGCGTGGCCAGCATGGTATCTTCAAGCCCGCAGGGCGACGGCCCATTGCCTCGGACGGCATCACGAAATGCCTTCAGGTGTTGCCGGTGACCTTTGTCTACCGGTATTTCGTTATCCAATATCCACATACCATCGTGCCCTTCCCTGGCGGCTTCCTCTTCCAACGCTTTGCGTTCGTCGCGGTACGTCTCAATGCCTTCGTATGGCCTACCGGACGTGTTACTGAACATGCTTCGCAAGGGCTGCTCAGGAAGACCTCCGGTGCGGACCTCTACGAAATGGTCGAGGATCACACCCGCACCGTTAGCATAGAACTCGTACAGCTCTTTGGGATAGCCGAAAGTCCCGGTTGCCGCCATGATGATCGTCGCGATGGAGCCATCTTCATAGGTAATCGTTACAGATTGGTTGGCTGCCAGATGCCCCGCAGCGCTGACAGAGACCGGCGTGACACCTGCAAACCAGTTTGTGATATCTGTGAAATGCGTCATCTCAAACAGCATGGGGCCGGTGGCCAAGGCCCCTGCTTCAAGTGTCCAGCTCTTCCACGAACGCATATCGTCGTGATACTCGGTTGTTGCCTGTTCGGCTCCGAAGATCATCTGGGTCGCCTTCAGATTCTCTTCGTTGATATCACAGACCCATTTCAGGTTGGCATCTTCATCCTGCTGCACGTGTTTAAGATGCGTGGCTTTTGCCAATGCACCACAGCCGATGACGCCAATATTCATAACGCTCATGCTCTATTCCTTACGTAAGTACCTTGAGCGGGTGGAAAAACTGTCCAGCCACATGCGCCCCCCTTGTGGACACACACCATCTGACTGTTTATTAATACCATAATACCGTATGAATAAAGGAAAGCAATGGTAATAACAGGAGAGGGCTCTTCGTTTTGTTGCATAGGTCCCAATCGTAATCGTAACCCTGCTCGTAATCGTACTCAGATTACGATTACGAGCAGGATTACGATTGGGACCTATGCACTGGATCGCAGATATGCGATGTCTTGACGGCAACAGACGCTTTCTCAATACTTCCCCGCGTTGGATGGATCAGACGACGATGGGGGAGTTATGCTGACGTTGGATAAGAAGCATGTGTGTCAAGATGCTGAACTGACTCTGGAGCTACAGTCGCGACAAGAGGACCTCTGTACGATTCTGGACTGGGAAGTCCATAATACGAGCCCGAAGGTCTTTGAGGGTGTGGTCGTGTTACAGGCCCCGATACCCGAAGGGTTTCAGGCACCTTGGATCATGATTCCGGCCTATCTCTACGGTGAAGAGACGAAAGCGGCCACCGATGATGGGGATAAGTATCCGGTCCTGGATCATGCCTTGAAAACACCAGTAAACATGCACTCATCCTGGTGGGTAACCCCCGCTGATCGTACCTCTTCGCCGCTGGTCTATATACATGAAGGGACAGAGGCGTTTGCGCTTGCCGCCGATCCGCACTATGCATCGGAAGGTGACGTATCATCCAGTGATCCCGAGCCCCAGGTCGGCATCGGATTCAGCCCGGTTAGAGCGGGTGGTTTCATCAAAGTGCTTGTCCCTGCCTGTGAAGAGCCTTTTACACACACCAATGCTCCGGATATTCGGCCGACCATCAACCGTATTACCATGGCCCCGGGAAGCCGGGTTAACGGCCGTATTCGGATCTATGAGGCTGAAGGTGATCGGCATGCTTATCAGCCGATCATCGAGCACTACTACCGGGCCATGGCCGCACACCATGAAGCGGCACCCCTGCCGGCTGTAGAGCCACTTGTGGCCGACGCCATGCACGGCATTGTGGAGGGTCATTATGACGAAGCGGGTAACTATTTCGTCTATACGCGTAGCTACGATCCGGTGGCAGAGCAGATCGCCAATGCGCGTGGTTGCTCGCTTGAATGGCACCAGATGCTGACTGGGTTTGTGAACGGGTTTCCCATTTGTCATGCGTTGATACAAGGGGCTGCTATCAATGACGATGCCCGCGCCCGCGCCGTAGCACTACGTGTAGCCGAGAAGTTCTGTCGGGACGGATTGAGTCCATCCGGTCTGTTCTGGGCCGATTGGGTGCCGGCTACGGTTGAAACCAGGAACGGTAGTTTCCCCAATGCGTTTGCCGAGGGGCGCGACGCGTGGGGCTCAGGCTGGCTCAGCACCAAGACCTGGGTGCATTCCCGTACCATTGCAGATGCCTGCGATAATCTGGCGGCGATGATCCTATTGGAACGTGAACATGACCCCGACGCAACGCATATCGAACTGTGGCAGCAAGCATTGCGGAGCAATCTTGATACAGCCCTGGATCTTCAGTTGGAGAACGGCAGTTACGGTCAATACTACGATGCCGTGCAACGTCGTATTGTCAAAGAAGCGGGCTGTGGGGGATTGCTCTGGATTCCGGCACTGATCAAAGCGCGCAAGGTATATGACGATGATGCGGACTTCATCGCGCGCATCGACGCGTCCTTACCCCGCGCTGCTGCGGCTTATGCCGAATACGTCGAACGCGAGGTCATATGGGGGGCGCCAGAAGATAACGACTCGCCCACATCCGAAGACGGCATGAATGCCGTGCTGGCCTACTGCGACTTGTATGAACTGTTTGAGGATCAACGCTACTTGGACCTGGCGACCATTGCCGCGGATTGGACCCTCACATTCAGGAAGACATACAACGAACGGCTACCCGAAGATAGTTTGATGGGACGCTATGGTATGCGGTCGAAAGGCGGAGATTTTGCATCGGTCGCCAACGGTCATTTGCACGTATTTGAGGTGTTGTGCACCCGACATCTCTGCAACCTATCCCGTTGGACTGACACGACGTATTACCGGGACCGCGCTCGCGAGCATTGGGCATTCGTATGCCAGTACCTCAGCCGATGCGACGGGATGTATAACGGGTTTCGTGGTGCGATGAGCGAACAGTTCTATTGGGCGAACTGGGGGTCATGGGTGCCGTGGTGCCCGCCCACGTACCACAGCCAGAAAGGGACCCTGGCAGCGTTCTCGGCGGTGTGGTGCATCGCCGTGCTTCTGGTCGCATCTGCGGATGCGCGTCGCGAGTTTTATGATGAGGAAACAGAGTGATGTACGTTTGGCACACACGTGTCCCCGTGTGAAGTGATCGGGTCCCAATCCGGTCTCGAATGTATAGTTCTGTGACGTATAGCTGCTGGTCGCATTGTTGAGTCGGTACGTGTTCTCTCCTGCATAGCTAATGCCGTTGAGCGGGCTGAGCGTACTGCAATGGACATTGGCGTCCGCAATATCCCGGAATGATAGCGTACCGTCGGTGAGGTCAATGGAGCATCCGGTTGCCCCGCCTGCCGATGTGTTGATTCCTGGTAGGCGTTCCGAGAACTCGTAGATGCCGCCGTTGTTGGTAATAACTGCGTCGGTTGCAGCGAAAAAATTAAAGTCGCTCACGCCAATATCCAACTCGCCTCCGTCTGTAATCTCAACGGCCGTGAGCCCCGTAAACACGTGACTCTGCACGTTAAGCTGTTGGACTCGTAACTCACCACCATTGGCAATGCGTATCGTGTTGGAGCTCTGCAGGTTCAGAGTGCTACCTGATGTATCGAAGAGTGAGCCTGCTCCGGTCACGGTGATCCGAAAAATACCGGTTGAGAAATATCTTGTGTGAGCATTCTCAAATGGATAGGCTGAAGGCCAAGTTAGGTTCTGAATGTCAGGGGGGAAGAGTGAAGACAATGATCCGCTGTGCCGTTGCCGCCATGTTTGTCCTGCCGCTATCCGTTGTGGCTCAAAGCCCGAAAACTGAGAAAGGTGAAATGAAAATGAAAGAAGCCAGCCAATGCCCTGTCACAGGTAGATCTGCCGAACCGACGGCCGGCCGTGGAACATCAAACACAGACTGGTGGCCGAATCAGCTGAATCTCAACATGCTCCATCAGAATTCTGTAAAAGGCAACCCGATGGATGAGGCGTTCAACTACGCTGAAGCATTCAAAACACTCGATCTGGACGTCCTGAAGAAGGATATCGAGGCCCTCATGACCGATTCACAAGCATGGTGGCCCGCCGACTATGGTCATTACGGCCCTCTCTTTATCCGGATGGCGTGGCACAGCGCGGGCACGTACCGCTTGGGCGATGGGCGCGGGGGCGCAAGCTACGGCCTGCAACGTTTTGCACCGCTCAACAGCTGGCCGGACAACGCGAACCTCGACAAGGCGCGCCGACTGCTCTGGCCAATCAAGCAGAAGTACGGCAACAAGATCTCGTGGGCCGACCTGATGATCCTGGCCGGCAACGTCGCGCTGGACTCCATGGGCTTCAAGACCTTCGGCTTTGGCGGCGGCCGGGCCGACGTCTGGGAGCCGGAGGAGGACATCTACTGGGGTCCCGAGGGCAAGTGGCTGGCCGATGAGCGCTACAGCGGCGACCGCGACCTGGAGGCACCCCTGGCCGCCGTCCAGATGGGCCTGATCTACGTCAATCCTCAGGGCCCGAACGGCAACCCCGACCCACTGGCCTCGGCCCGGGACATCCGTGAGACCTTTGCGCGCATGGCCATGGACGATGAGGAAACCGTCGCCCTGATCGCCGGCGGTCACACGTTCGGCAAGGCCCATGGTGCCGCCGACCCGGATCAATATGTCGGCCCCGAGCCGGAGGGCGCGAACCTCGAGGAACAGGGATTCGGCTGGACCAACCGGTTCGGCAGCGGCAAGGGCGTCCACACGATCACCAGCGGGCTGGAGGGTGCCTGGACCCCGACACCGATCCAGTGGGACAACAGCTATTTCGACACCCTGTTCGGCCACGAGTGGGAGCTGACCCGCAGCCCCGCCGGCGCCCAGCAGTGGACACCGAA
>JABMPJ010000181.1 GCA_013203785.1 Lentisphaerota bacterium
ATCTGAAAACTGCGGTATACAGGTGCATTGGAGGGCCACGGTCTCTCGTGGCCGGACCGAGGAAGGGCCAAAGGGAAAGACCATGTCCTCCGAAATCACAGATTAAGAAGGAGATGCCGGCCTCCGACCTCTGATCTCCGGCATCAGAACCGTCCGCGGTACGGCACGTCCACCTTGTACTCGCGCGCCGTGGTACGGATCTCGCGCAAGATATCTGGGTCTTGTCGGCGGGTGTATTCGCCGATGAGGTGGTAGACCTTCTCTGTGGCCCACTGCTCGGCCAGGGCCTTGTCGCCCTGACCAGCACCCTCCGTCAGTGAGAGATCGAACAGCATGTCGCACTTCACATCCCGGGCCGCACCAATGGCCTGGAACGTGACGTTGGTCTCGCCCTTGGGGTAGCGACCGAACAGCACCAGTGGTCGATCGAGATAGAGGTTGCCGGTCTGCGTCGGGTAGACCTCACAGCGCGAGCCTACCGGAAAACGAAAGCGCACATCTGCCAGGACCGGTCGGCTGACTTTCTCCATCGCCTGCGCCATCGTCTCGGGAATACTCCAGCGCCCCTTCTCTAACTCCATGACCTCCCCACGATTGCTATGGCTCAGCAAATCGAGGAGGTAGCGGTCGGCCGTCTGAACCGTTCCCATCGTGTAAATCGAAACCATCCCGTCGTTCATCTGGCTGAATTCACCGATGATATCCGAGCTGCCCGTCTTCCCTGTTGTGGCCAAACCATCCGTGATCAACAGTACAATGATCGGACGCCCCGGCTCACGCGGCAGTGCCAACAGATCACGCAGCGAGGTCAGGATATCCGTATTCCCCCCCGAGCGCATGTTGCCGATGAAGTCACGTGCTTTGTCGATGTTGGAAGGCATGTTCTCAACCAGCGCCCCAAAACAGCGATCTGCGCTCTGACGAAAGCCTATGACATCAAAACGGTCGCCATCTCCAAGGAGCTTGAGACAGGCCTCCAGGCCCTGACGACAGAAGAAGAGGCGTTGCTCAGCCATGCTGGCCGAGCAGTCCTGCACCAGAACCACATCCTTGGCGATCGGCGGAAGGATGTCCTCGCCTAGCCCACCGATTTCCAGCTTGAAGTAGCCGTAGTCACGATCGCGCCGACTCTCATAGCTGACGGCCGACGCGGTCAGGACGTGCTCGATTGGCTTGAGCGGTGTGATCTCCTCCTGCGTCTCCCGAAACAGCTCGGTGCCCTCTTCCACAACCGCATCGCTCGCGACTGCCGAAGGCAGCGGAACCACGGCCGCTTGGGATGGGGCCGGCAGCTGGATCGCGGCCACCGCAGGCTGGCGCGAAAGCGCCTGGCGTCCCGGTCCGGCGCTCTGCAGTGGAGGGGGTACCGCCAGTGAGCGCTGCACAGGCAGAGCCAGGTCCGGCGCGGCGACCATACGCTCCAGCGCAGGAATCGTTAGGCGATCGACCGCAGCCACGTCCGTCTTGGCCACACTCCGTTCAATCGCCACAATCTCCTGACGTGGCTGCCAAACCGTAGGGGCCTCGGGCAACTCCGGTACGGCCAGGTTGGCGGCTTCACCAGCGCCACCCCCACCCACCACTGCAGGCGGGGCCAGCAGCGACGCAGGCACAGGAACACCGAGCCGGTCGGCCGCATCCGCTACATCCTCCAAGGTCGGGTCCTCCCCGTCCTCCGTGGATTCGACCGGTGACTCTGGTGCGCGGGCCACCTCGTGCAGTTGCATCGGGCGCAGTCGCTCAGATACCTGGATGCGACCCAACATGCCGGGGAGCTTGATATCGAGCGTCATCACGGCGATCAGCAAACCGATGTGGACCAGGACAGAGACAGCAATCGCAATCGAGCCCGCAAGCACATGATGCGCGCGTGGCCCGGCGTAACTCCACTCTGTCTCACTTGACATCATTCACTAGCCCACTTCGTTTCCAAGCGCGAATCTAGTCCAACACCTCTATCGCCGCCAGAACCGAATTTCCCGCGCAAAGGAGCCATCAGGCGCATGACCCGCCCTAGAAAGCATGCACCAACAATCCCGACAATAGCTTCGGCTCAAACCACGTGCTCTTGGGCGGCATCAAACGGCCTGCGTCTGAGATCGCGATCAGGTCCGCCACCTCGACCGGGTGCATCGCGAACGCCACGGCTCCGCGCCCACTGTCAACCAGTCGCTCCAGCTCGGAAATACCTCGTATTCCGCCTACAAAATCGACCCGCGTGTCACGCCGCGGATCCGAAATCCCCAACAGCGGCTCCAGCACGCGATCCTGCAGCACGCTCACATCCAGCCGACCGACTACATCCGAGCGATCCACCGCGTCCCACGTCAAGAGATGCCACTGCCCCTCCAGATAGATGCCCACACTTCCGCGCGCTGCGGGCACCTTAGCCTCGCCCGGCGTCAATGTTCCAAGTTGGCCAATAGCCTCCAGGAACCCGGCCGGCGACTGCCCATTCAGGTCGTGTATCACGCGATTGTAGGACATCACGTTCATCTGGCTCGCCGGAAAGAGTACGCACAGGAACCAATCGCTGCCCGCATCGGTTGCGGTCGCCGCTCCCGTCCCCGCTCGCCTCAGTTTAGCGACCTCCGCCGCGGCGGCGGCGCGATGATGCCCATCCGCGATATAGCCCGCCGGAACCTGACCGAAGGCGGCCTCCAGCGCGGCGGAATCCGGCACGACCCAAAGAGCGTGACGATTGCCCGTCGGCGTGACAAAATCAATGATCGGATCCGCTTTCAGCGCGACACTGACCAGTGCACTGACTCCCGCTTCGTCCTTGTAGGTCAAAAAGACGGGCCCGCTATTGGCGCTCAGCGTATTGACCAAGGTCACACGATCGCGCAGCTTGTCTTCGCGCGTCTGTTCATGCCGCTTGATCGTGCCATCTTCATAATCTGACACGGCACAACAGGCCACAACCCCGACCTGGGTGTGATCGCCCATCGTGATGGCATAGATGTAGAGCTGAGGCGTTTCATCCTGAATCAGGATACCGCCCTCGCGCAGTGCCGACAGGGCCCGGGCAGATTGGGCGTAGACCTCTGGCGCATACGGGTCTGTCCCCGCAGCCAGATCGATCTCGGCCCGCACCACATGCAGAAAACTGACGGGATTGCCTGCCGCCAGTGCGCGCGCCTCCTCCGTGTTGACCGTATCGTACGGAACACTCGCCACCTGCGACGCCATCTCAGCCGCCGGTCGAATTCCCCTAAAAGCTTTTACCTTCACGCTCCCCCTCCATTCACCGAAGCAACCAGTGATCAGTGACGCCCCCTATGCCCCATGACTCACAATCTTCACCGTCACAATCATCGCCACAAAGATTCCCACCAGCATCCCCATGAAGACCTCCAGCCGCGTATGACCCAGCAGCTCGACCAGCTTCTGTTCCGAGAAGCGATGTTCTTTGAAGAGTTCATCCACAATATCGTTCAGGAGCGTCGCCTGCATACCGGCCGCCCGCCGCACCGTCGATGCGTCAAACATGGTGATCATGGCAAAGCCGAGCGCCACCACGAAGAGCGGCGTGCCAAACCCCTCCAGCATCCCGACCGAGGTCGCCAAGGCCACCACGCTCGCACTGTGCGCGCTGGGCATGCCGCCCGTGCTCACCAGGTAGTGAAAATCAAGGCGCTTCGTTTCAATGAAACCGCACACCATCTTGGTACACTGTGCCACAATCCAGGCACAGAAGGCCGACCAGAAACAGGCCGAAAAAAACAGGTCTACAAATCTTGGATCCATCATATACTCCACCCCGAAACCGCGTCTGCGAGCGCGTGGGTTTGTGGGCTTCTGCACCTACCCACTTACTCACACACCCACAAACTCATACACGCGCGTACTTCAGTACGCATTCTCCCGCGCCATAAACGTCTTCACCAGTATCTTAAAGTCGAACGATAGCGACCAGTTCTCGAGATAGTAGAGGTCGTACTTGATCCGCTCTTCGATACTCGTATTCCCGCGCAGGCCATTGACCTGCGCCCAGCCCGTCACGCCTGGCTTGGAGACGTGACGCCACATGTAGCGGCCGATGTCCTCCTTGAATTGCTCGACAAAATGGGGTCGCTCCGGGCGCGGCCCGACAAGACTCATGTCACCGCGCAGCACGTTCCAGAACTGTGGCAGCTCATCCAGGTTGAGACGACGCAAGACCCCGCCGATATGTGTCACGCGCGGATCCTGTTCAGCCGTGAAAACCGGTCCACTGGCCGACTCCGCATCCACGCGCATGGTTCGCAATTTGTAGATGTGAAACGGTTCCCCCTTTTCACCACAGCGCTCCTGAGCATAAAAGATTGGCCCCGGCGACTCCCGCTTGATCAGCAGAGCTGCGACCGCAATGATCGGCCCCGACAGGATCAACCCCACCAGTGCGCCCACGATATCCTCGCCCCGCTTGATAAAGCGTTTCCAGAAATGATCCAGAGGCCACTGGCTGATTCCCAGCATCGGAATATCGTCAACGGACTGCATGTCCATGCTACCCGTCAGAATGCGAAACAGGTCCGGCACCATATTGAACCGGATCAGTTCACGCTCGCAGAAGAGGATGATGTCGACAATGCGCTGATGCCCGATCGCCGAATTGGTCAGGATGATCTGATCGACCCGCCCCTCATCGGTCCGCGTCGCCGCCGCCAGCTCTTCAACCGTTCCCAGGATCAGCTCACGCGGCAGGTCCTTGTCCGGATCCGACAAATCGGTCCGCAGAAAACCCACTACGCGTGACCGTAGCATGGGCTCGTTCTCGAGCGAGCGCTTGAGATGAGTCGCCACGGAATCTGTCCCCAGGATCAACACCCGGTTCTTGACCGTACTGTGACGGGCGAAGTGCAGCTCAATCCGGAACAGGACATAGCGCTCCAAAACCACAAACAACATGACGGTCGGGACAGAGACCAGGATGGCCAGCGTGGAGTATTCGACGTAGTTCTTAACGATGAACGCCATCACCATGGCCGCCACCAGACTCAAGCCAGAGGCGCGCGCCAAGCGCGGAATCTTGTCTTCGAAGCGCCCGATCTGCGGACGCACATAGAGACCCAAAGAGCGGTAGATCAGGAGGTAAGCCAGCGTCGCCAGAAAAACCCCGCCAGTATACTCACGATAGACATGCGGATGGCGCCCGAGCACCACCGCCAACCAGCCGCTATCGAACCGGATCCATATCGCCGCATAGAGCCCGGCCACCATAGCCGCCGCGTCCGCCACGACCGCAATCAAACTGTCCGTCACCTCAGATGTATCTCGTTTCCGCATAAGCGACGGTTACTATAGCGACCCTCCCACCGGATTCAACGCGAATCGGGTGGCAACAGGAGGGCGATACAGGTCGACCGCTTCTCGGAATCGGCCTCGGAATCGCTTCTCGGTGCCGATTTTCGATAGCGAGGCCGATTCCGAGAATGCGGATGCGCCCAGCACACGTCAAGCGTGCAACAACTCGTTGACATCCATAATGGATGCTGTATGGTTGTTTCATGAGCACGATCACGGTGAAGAACATTCCCCCCGAGGTACATCGCACGCTGAAGTCTCGTGCGAGGACGAACGGCAGGAGCCTTAATCGAGAGATCATCACGACGCTTGAGAACTCCCTGCATGGCGCGCCCATCGACGCGGCCGCCATTGGAGAGCATGCACGCGCGGTTCGTGAAACCATGGGCGTATATCTCACGCAGGGCGAGTTGACGTCCCTCAAGAATGAGGGGCGCGGATGATCGTTGTGGACGTTAACACGATCGCCTATCTCTGGATCCCCGGCGAGATGAGCGACTATGCGGAAAGAGTCCTTGCCCGAGATCCTCACTGGGTATCCCCCATTCTCTGGCGTTCAGAGTTTCGAAATATCCTGGCTGGTTACATTCGACGAGGGGCTCTCAACGAGGATGCGGCTAACCGCTGTCTAAATGCAGCCGAGGCGCAGATGACCGGCCATGAATACATGATCCCTTCTGCGTTGGTTATGCGCAAGGTGCTCGCTTCCGCCTGTTCTGCCTATGATTGTGAATATGTGGCCTTGGCCGAAGACCTTAAGACGACGCTCGTGACGTCAGACAAGCAGCTTCTCAGAGAGTTTCCGGTGTTAACGACAAGCCTCAAGACCTATGCGGGGAGAGCCTGACCAGAGAGCCCATGTGCTTCAGAATAGCCGCACGGCAGCAGCTCTGAGCGCATGATCTACAGGTCGGGTTGGACCTTGGAAGCCGCGGAGCACCGTGTGGTGGACATGGCAATTGGAAAGGGATCGATGATGCGAAGTGCATGGATGATGGCGGCTCTGGTTGTGGCAGGGACAGCGATGGGCGAGGATGTAGCCATCCCCCTGGTAGATCGGTTGATTGAGGCCAACGGCAAGATCCAATCTATGCGTTGTGATATCCGGCGCGAGGTTGAGGTCAAAGACCGTCTCGTTTCCACCCTCAGCCGCATCTGGTTCGCTCGTCCCGACCACCTGCATGTGGAGACAGTGACCCCCAATCCACGCCGTATCGTGGTCGATGGAGAAGCGATTTACAAATGGATCGATGGGCAGAGCGAAGGTGTACGCATCCCGCTGGCCGAGGCCCCCGAAGCCGAACTGCTCCAGGTCCGCCGCCTGCCAGCCAGCGGAGAGGAATACCTGCTGCGCCTGAAGGGAGCGCCCGAGACGCCACTCCCCGCGGAAGATGGGTTTCCGGTCCGGCGCGCCTACACCCCCGCCGCGCCCCATCCCTATACGATTGTAGCCCTCGATGAAGAAGGGCGATTGGCCCGTATCGAACTCTTCAACCCGGAAGATCACAGCCATCGCCTTTCGCGGGTCGATTTTGGGGGATGGAAGGACATCGGCGACTTCTGGATCGCCACGGTCCAGCTGACCGAAGCACGCGGTCGGGACAACGTGGCCCTCTACGAAACGCTGCGCGTGAGCCAGCTAAAGATTAACGAAACCATCGACCCCACCCAGTTCGAGGCCGCCACATGGGCAAAAGGGGTCGCCTTCCGTTCGCAGGCGGAAATGAAGACTCTTCTGAGTGAGAAACAAAAGCGGTAAATCGGCAAAATCAGTTGTTGCAGGTACCCCACAATGAGAGGTAACCTCCAATCAGGTTGTACAACACAAAACAGGAGGTCACTTGAAAAAACTTGCGATTACGATGCTCGGCGCGGCAATGATTCTGTCCGTCGTGGCTTCTTCAGCTCAGGCTATGAATTCAGATCCGGGCGGGGCCAAAGGCTTCTTCTCGGGCTGCTGATTTGGTTTGCGCGTGGGCGCAGATTACAATGACGCGGGTACGGGCGACCGCTCATTCACATCTTGGTTTCTCGTTGGCCTTTGCCTCGGCCCACGTACGCAGATGGACTACAAGGACGGCAAAGAGTTTCACTGGCGTGAAATTGGCCGCGCCGTTCCTTACGTGAACGGCATATTCATGATCTGGGACGGCATCGATATTTCTGGCGGTAAAGGCCGGGCCGATCTTCAGGACCGATACGGCGCTGAGTATTACTGATTGCCCATCCCATGGGCTTTAAGCGAAGAGGGTTCACCGTCCAGCGGAAGGTGAATCCTCTTTCTCTCAGCAGGAGCGGCGGCACATTGAAACGGCACCTCCTTCTCTCGCTTGCGCTCTTGGCACTGCCGCTGCCAGGCGGTGCGACGGGCTTGGATTTGGCCCGCGAACTGGCGGCCGAGGGCGACTGGCGCGCCTGCCTCACGGAATGCCGACGTGTTGAGGTCGAGAACCCCGAGCTGGCCACCCCCGCCCGTGAGCTGCGTCAACGCGTTTCGGCGACCCTCACCGCCACTCCGCGCTCTTCATCATGGTGGCGGCGCATCGGCGCACTACCGGTCAAGGCCATGGTTGGTTTTTACCGTTTCGCGGTGGCCCCCGCCCTGGGCACGCGCTGTTCCCTCACCCCCAGTTGCTCGGCTTACAGTCTCCAGGCCGCTCGCGAGCGCGGCTGGCTGGGCCTCCCCATGACGGGTGACCGGCTGATCCGGGAGCCGGATGTGGTGAATGCCCGACAGTCACCCTTCCGGAAGAACGGACGCACCCTCTACCCGGACCCCATCTCCGCCCATATCGGCGGGCACAGCAATCACATGCACACCCAGAGCAGGACGCAACCATGATGAAACATCAATTGATGGGCCTCGGCATCCTGGCCCTTTCCACCCTCTCACTCCACGCCCAATCGGAGCAGGGCTTAGCGCTCGCCCGCGATCTCTCCGAGGCCAACGATCATGTTCAGGCTGCGGTTGAATATCGACGGCTGGCGATGGACCTCAAGGTGCCGACCGAACAAGGCGCGCTCTACTGGATGGCGGGCTACGAGTACATCCGCGCCATGCGCCATGAACAGGCAAACCGTATGCTCAGCTTGGTCGAGGACGCCACCCCCACCCTGGAAACGGAAGTCTATCTGCTCCGCGCCGAGAACAGCAGCTTGCAGGAGCGCTTCGGCGAAACGGCCTTCTACCTCGAGAGCCTCAACGACAACGCTCAACCCGAGCCCCTACGGCGGCTGGCCGCACAACGGTTGGCCGTCGCCAAAATGCATCTCAAAGACTACGCTGGCGCACGCGAAGCGCTCCACAAAGCAGGGGGTGATCCAGCCATCACCGTGGAAGCGATCGCCGCCTACGAGGCGGGCAAAGACAAGCGTCCGACCGTGGGTGGACTCCTCGGCCTGATCCCCGGGCTGGGCTATGCCTATTCGGGAGAGTACGGCAGCGCTCTACGCTCCCTGATTCTCAACAGCCTCTGCATCTGGGGCATGCTTGAGTTTGCTGACGAGGAGCAGTGGGCTGGTGTGGCCGTGGTGGGCTTTGCCGAAATCACCTTCTACTCCGGCAGCATTTACGGCGGCGCCGACGCCGCGGTTCGCTACAACGAGCGCCGCCTGCAGCAATGCACAGAGACCATCGCCGGCCGCACAGAGATCCGTCCTGATCGTGGCGCGCTTCCCGTGCTGACCCTGCGCTATGAATTTTAGGGCGCCATGCATGGCGCCCCTACGTACGGGCGGCATGCATGCCGCCCCTACCGCCGCCCCATCATCCCACCGGGCGACACGTACGGGACCCACACCTGATCTGCGACCTGCATGACAAATTCATTGCGCTCGCGGGCTGCCGCCAGATTGGCGTCTCCATTTGACATCTCTACGATCAACATTCTATTCGCCTCAAGGGCAGGCAACCATTCCTTCGGCAGCTTGATGGTGTCAATGCCCCATGCAGGGCAACAGATCAGCTGCGCACCGCTCTCGAGCAGGGCTGCCATGATGGCCTTCTCCGGAGGCGAATGAAATCCGCTGATCACGCAATGCTCCGATGTCGCTCTCCGAGAACGTCTCTCGGCTTCCGTCAGCACATCCTGTGGACAGTTCCGTGAACACAGCATTCCGATCTTGGAGAGATGCCATAGGCCCGGATTTCCGATCCCTCGCATCCCTTTACCGAAATGGATGATATTGCGCCACGGATTCATGCGGATGTAATGGCGCACATGCTCCAAGTCCTCTGTCCCTCGGATGATCCGCTCATAGTAGTTGCGATGCCAGATGCGAGCCGCAGGCGAGGTGCCCCTGTAGCGCCGCGTAACGGCGGCCTTGAATGCGCCGATCACATGCCCCAATGATGCGCCGCCAGCATCCAACGTGATCAATGCGTGAAAATGATCAGGCATCGTCACGAACGCATCCAAATGGACATAGGGGCGCAACTCAGCCGATCGGCGCCACTCCTCGTCGATGATCTGCCGGATGGGCACCATGCCTGGCGCGCCTGCGTGGCCAGAGAATGGTGTTCGTCCCGTGGCGGCCGCGAAATCCCGATGCGCGCAGATCGTCACGAAATAGGTGCCACCCCCTGCGTAGTCATGCCCCTTCAACCGGATCGATCGCCGATGATGGATACGCGGATCAAATGCTGTACGGGCGGCATGCATGCCGCCCTACCGCCGCAAAACCAGAATAAGCAACAGCCCCCCCGCCACCACCAAGAGTGCATAGAGCAAGCGGCGGTTGGGTGTGCCTTCGGCATCAGCAGGAAAGCGTGGCGAGCGGGTGAATTGGCGGCGCTGTTCGCGTGTGGGGCGCATACGGGCATTGATGGCCCACCCGCAGCCCTCCAGCAACGCACTTAAGTCCTGGCGGCGCAACTTGAGAATGGCGATCAGCGATACCGGCAGCATGACCACCAGGGCTGCCCCCAGAACGCCCATGAGAATATCCACCTTGTCAAGTGAAGCCAGGGTCTTCGTAATGAACGCGAAGGCCGACCCGATCGCAGCCGCGGCCACACTCAGGCCCATCAACATATTGGCCGAACCGGCCTGCGTCGCAGGAGGCACGGGCTGACCGGCTGGGGTGGCCGATGGGGCCGCGAGCATGGAGTCCGTCTGCTGCTGGAGGGCTTTTTCTGAGGCCGTCGACATCGATTCGATCTTACCCAGCATGAACGCCCAGAGCCGCACGAAGGGTGCCCCCAGCGCTTCACGCACGCTGATCGGATTGGCGATGATCTGTATCACGCGCGCGTTGTGCTCGCGACCATCGGTGTCAAAAAAGACGCCCCGCTTGCCGACTTGCAGGTTCCCCTTTGAGCCTGCCATGGCAGGCACCGCCACCGTGAAAGGCGGTTTGCTGGCCAAACCATCGATTTCCAGGTAGAGCGTGAAGATGTTGCTGTCCTTAGCGATCTTCTGGTGCGCGGCCAAATCATCCACTTTGAAGGCCAGGTTGAACCAGCGCCCATCAATCACAGCCGATCCCATCTCAAAGAGGGCGCGATCCGAAACGTCATAGAGCTCACTGAAGCTCACGAAATTGTTGGCCAGCCGCAGCAGATTGCCGCGATAGAGCAACAGCCGCTCCAAGGCCAATACCCCGGCCCGTACTTCTGAAATACGGCGATCCTCTTCGATCAGTCGGCGTACCTCATCCGCGAGCGTGCCGTCACGGTAGGCTTCGAGTCGCTCCGGCGGGAGCTTCTCCACGTTGGCGCCCTGTTTCGAATGGACGTAATCACCGTAGGGCTTCAGAGCCTCGCCCACGGCGGCCCAATCGCTCTCATCGAGACGATCAGGGCAGACATCCAGGATGCGCGGCAAGACCTCCGTGCGTAAGGCCTCGACGGCCGTGACATAGAAGGGATTCACCTCCGCTGAGTCGAGCGGCAACCGCCCCTCAGCATTGACCCGCGCCAGCGGGCGCGTCCGCAGCCAGGCGTCCAGATCCGCGTCGCTCGTCGCGTCCACCGCGCTAATCGCGGCCGACTCGAAATGGCTGCCCGTCTTGGCATCGAAATTCAGAACACGACAGGCATGGAAGAAGGCGTTCACAGGGCCGGCAATGTCGGCGTAGTGGTGGTAGATCGCTGGCGTTTCCGCTCCGAACGGGACCAGACTGTCGGCGTTGATGCCGCTCCCGGCCTCGCGCCACTCCAGCAGCCCCTTCACGGCGGCCATGAACGCATCGAGCTGCGGCTCATCGATCCCCGGATCACCACTGGCATCCTCGGTCGATCCGGTACAGTCCAGCACATCCTCAATCAGTCGTCTCGCCTCTCCCGTGGCGGCGACTGGCACGGCGATACCGTCGCCGTTGAGAGGCTGCTCGCGCAGATGCCCCAGGTAGCTTCGCACAGCGGCAATAGAAATGGAGGTGGAATCGGCCGTCTCGCCGCACGCGATGACTTCGGCGGCCGAGGCCCGCAACCGCTTACCTTCGGGGGTATCGCCTCGGATGGCCTCCAGCGCCAGGGGCGTATCAGGACGTTTCGGAAGCGTGTGATCGCTTAGGACGCCCAACATCCAGCGGATCGCCGAACGCAGCTCATGCGTATTGATCCGGCCACCGCCGTCCGTATTGATCAACTCCGCGAGCTTGGGGTCACAACGAAAGGCCGAAACCGGGGCGCTCGTGGCCACCCACAGCGCCTCGTCAAGTGCAAGCACGTGCTCCAGGTCACGGGCGTTCTCGATCTGAAGCTGATAGGTTTTGCCGTAGCGTTGGAATCGCATCGTCATGATCTAGCCTTTGGGGGTGTAACCCCACTCTTCGTAGTAGTCCCAGCCAATCGAGGCGTTGCATTGCGCCAGCTCCATGTTCTTGGCCCGTATCGTGGCCCTCATCACGTCACGTGCCGAGATGATGCCAATGGTCTTGCCCTCTTTTTTGACCAAGAGATGGCGGATGCCCAGCCCGAGCAGCTGATCCATGATCTTGTAGACCGAATCGTTCCACTGACAGGACTTCAGCTTGGTGCTCATATAGACGTCGACAGGTTCGTTCTGAAGGCCGAAACCATCCTTACCGATGTTGCGGAGCAGATCGCGCTCCGTCCAAATCCCAATGATGGCACCCTCCTTCTGCACGAGGACGGCACCGACATTGTGTTGGGTCATAATGGCCAGCGTCTGTTTGAGTGTGGATCCCGATGGAACCGTAATCAACTCACGACTCTTGTCTCGAACCAAGTCTTCTGCTACATTCATCTTTTGTTCTCCTCTACCTAGGGATGACCGTACTCATGCATGAGATTCTGTCAACTGTGATTGTCACGACGGTTCTGTTCGGTTTGGCGTTCGCCGCCATGGCCGTGGGCCTCTTTGTGCGCGGCAAGATCATGCGCGGTGGCTGTGGCTCAAGCCAAGAGATCGAGGGCGGCTGCGACAGCTGCTCGAAAAAAGCGCTAAACCTGTGCGATGAGGAAGACAAGATGGGGCTGGCTGGCCCCTCCTTTACAGGGACCCTGGGCCGTTTCTCACGTAAGCAAGAGTAGCGCGGTGTCATCCCTTTAGCCCTCCCGGCTTTGCAAACCAGGCCAGCCTGATCATCCGAAATCATCGAAGGCGATCATCTCGGATTCGACACCCAGATTATAGAGCATCGTCTGCACGGCACTCAGCATCATGGGTGGGCCACAGAGGTAGTACTCAATCTCACTCGGGTCCGGATGCTGGTCCAGATAGTTGTCGAGCAGCACTTTATGGATGAAACCAACGTAGCCGGTCCAGTTGTCCTCGGGCAGTGGCTCACTCAGAGCCACGTTAAACGTGAAATTATCAAACTCATCGGCGATGGCTTGGAATTCATCCTCGTAAAACATCTCGCGCTTGGAGCGGGCACCGTACCAGAAGCTGACCTTGCGGGTCGTGCGACGCGTATGGAAGAGATCAAAGATGTGGCTGCGCATCGGCGCCATGCCGGCACCGCCGCCGACAAACACGATTTCGCGGTCGGTATCCTTCATGAAGAACTCACCGTAGGGGCCACTGACCATGACCTTGTCGCCCGGCTTGCAGTTAAAGATGAAGGAAGAGGCAATGCCCGGTGGCACGTCCATGCCCCGCGGCGGCGTGGCAATGCGCACGTTGAGCATGACGCGGTTGCCCTCCGCCGGATGGTTGGCCATCGAGTAGGCGCGGAAACACTCTTCATCGTTCTGGGCGGTATAGTCGAAGACTTTGAACTTCTCCCAGTCCTCGCGGTACTCGTTTTCGACGTCAAATGAGCTGTAGTCCAGCTTGTACTGAGGAATATCGATCTGAATGTAGCCACCCGCCTTAAAGTCAAGATTCTCGCCGGGAGGTAATTCCACGTCAAACTCCTTGATGAAGGTAGCCACATTGTGGTTGGCCGTGACCGTGCACTCCCACTTCTTGACCTCCAGGACCTCCTCCGGGACGACGATCTCCACGTCTTCACGCAGTTTCACCTGGCAGGCCAGGCGCACGCCTTCGCGGCGCTCAGGCTTCTTGATGAAGCCGAGCTCGGTGGCCAGAATATCACCCCCGCCCTTCTTGACCTCACATCGGCACAGCCCGCATGTGCCCCCGCCGCCACAGGCCGACGGAACAAAAATATCAGCACCCACGAGAGCGGCCAGAAGCGACTGGCCCGGTTCGGTCTTAACGATCTTCTTGCCATCGTTGACGTTAATCGCCACTTCGCCCCCAGGCGAGAGCTTCGTCGATATGGCGGAAAGCAGGATCACGAGGAGAACGATCACCCCCGTGAAGACGGCCGCTCCGGCGATCACAAAGATCAACATAGTCGACATGGCGCTATACCCTTTTGAGACCCTGAAATGTTGCAAGCCCGCACAAAGGCGGCCCCATTATCACCCGCCCAAGGTGATACCAGAGAAGCAGAGAAATCCAATGGCCATCAGGCCCGTGATAATAAAAGCCAATCCCAGCCCCCGTAGCCCCGCCGGCACGTTGGAGTAGCGGACCTTCTTGCGAATCGCGGCCAGCGACATGATCGCCAGGGCCCACCCAACGCCGGAGGAGGTGCCGTACACCACCGACTCAACCAGCGTGTATTTACGCTCAACCATAAAGAGTGATGCCCCTAGAATGGAGCAGTTGACCGTGATCAAAGGTAGGAAAATGCCGAGACTGTTGTAGAGCACGGGAAAGAAGCGATCGACGACCATTTCCACAATTTGCACGAGCGAAGCGATCACGGCGATGAAGCAGATGAACGTCAGGAAGGAGAGGTCCAGATTAGCGACGGCATCAATGTGCGTCCAGGCCAGTGCGCCCTTATCCAGCAGGAAGTGTTTGATCAACCAGTTCAGCGGGGTCGCAATGGTCAAGACCATGATGACCGCCATACCTAACCCCTTGGCCGACTCCATCTTCTTGGATTGGGCCAGATAGGAACACATTCCCAAGAAGAGGGAGAGCAGGATGTTCTGAATGAAGATCGATTCAATAGCGAGGTTGAGCAAGCCCATGGTTAATCCTCCTCACGCAGCTGCTTGGAGATATAGGTGCGCTGGAACCAGATCATAAGTCCGATGATCACGAAGGCGCCCGGAGGCAGTAGCATCAGAGTGTTCCCCGTGTACCACTGATCGCTCAGCACCGTGTAGCCCAGCAGCTTCCCGCTGCCAAGCAGCTCACGAAAGCCGCCCACAAGAATCAGGACAATGCTGTAACCCAGGCCGTTGCCCAGGCCATCCAAGAACGATTTGAAGGGGGGATTCTGCAGGGCATAGGCTTCAGCACGCCCCATCACAATGCAGTTGGTGATGATCAGTCCAACAAAGACGCTCAGCTTCTTGCTAATGTCATAGACAAACGCCTGAAGGATCTGGTCGGCTAAAATCACCAGCGTGGCGATAACGCAGAGCTCGACGATCATGCGGATCTTGTTCGGAATCACCTTGCGCATGAGGGAAATCGCCACGTTGGATCCGCATGTGACAATCGTCAGGGCCAAACTCATGACCAGTGCGGTTGAGACCTGTGTCGTCACCGCCAGAGCCGAACATACGCCCAGGATCTGCCACGTAATGGGATTGTTGTCC
Source organism: Lentisphaerota bacterium (assembly GCA_013203785.1). Classification (GTDB taxonomy): domain Bacteria; phylum Verrucomicrobiota; class Kiritimatiellia; order UBA8416; family JABMPJ01; genus JABMPJ01. The sequence continues at coordinate 15,326 of JABMPJ010000181.1, forward strand.
ATCAGCGGGTCGTAGACAATTTTGCGAAGCTTAGCCATTAGTTCCGCAGTCCTTCCTTCTCGAAATACGTGTTGTACACCGCAAAATCCTGGTTCAGGAAGTGCTCCACCCCGATCGAGGTCATGGTCGCTGCCGTAATGCCATCCACGCTGTGATCATTGAGCTTACCGCCCGGCTTTTTGACATCAAAGTGCTGGACCTTCTGGTTGGCCATCCACTTCTTTCCTTCGAATTGATCCTGAAAGTAGGCCTTCTCAACCTCAGCGCCGAGGCCGGGCGTTTCGGCGTGGGCGTAGAAGACGAGGCCGGCAATCGTGGAGAGATCTTCTTCGAGAGCCATGTACCCTTTAATCGTGGACCAGAGACCCTTGCCAGCGACATGAATCCCATATAGTTTCTTGCCACTATCGGGATCCTGATAGATATAGAGCGGATAGTAGGGCTTCAGGCCGGTCTCCTTGTTGGCCTCACTGATTTCATCGGAAGGAAGCTCGTTAACCTTACGATCAGTGACGACCTCACCCTCGCCATTAAGCACGATCCCGGTGATCCGCGTCGCAAAGATCTCGTCGAGCTCCTTTTGCGAGATCTGTAATTTCCCCTTCGCGTCAAACACAGGCACGCCAAATACCTGCAGCACCTTGGTGCGAATGTCATTGGTGCGGTTCAGATCCTGCCGCTCCGACAGGAACGAAGAGACAAAGGCCAACAAAACACTGCACACCAGGCAGACGATCATCGCAAATCTTACAATTTTGAGCTGCTCACGCACGCTTCGCTCTCCGTTTGATATGGGCATCGACCACGAAGCTGTCGATCAGGGGCGCCATCAAGTTCATAAAGAGAATCGACAGCATGACGCCCTCCGGGAAACCGCTATTAAGAACCCGGACAATGATCACCAGTACGCCGATCAGGAAGCCGTAGATCCACTTGCCCAGGGGCGTCGCCGCCGCGGAGACCGGGTCGGTCGCCATGAAAACCATGCCGAAGGCAAAGCCACCTGCCACGAGGTGGTACTGCACCGGAAGTTTGGCCATGGGAGAGTCACCAAACCAATTCGCCAGCAGTCCGGCCGACACCAGGCCCAGCACGCTCGCCAGCATAATGCGCCACGAAGCCACCCCCGTGATGAGCAGAATGGCGGCACCGATCAGGCAGGCCAGGGTACTCGTTTCGGCGATGCTGCCGGGCATATTCCCCAGGAACATTCGGCCGAAGCTGATGTGCCCCTGCAAAATGGCGTCGGTCAACGTCATGCCTTCGGGCAGTGCCGAAACCAGACCCAGCGGCGTCGCGGCGGTGATGGCATCCACGGTCGCCCCGCCCGGTCCGGCGATCCAGACGTTACCGGTCATGGACTTGGCGTAGGCAAAGAAGAGGAAGGCGCGCGACAACAGGGCCGGATTGACGACGTTCATGCCCGTGCCGCCGAAGATCTCCTTGCCGATCACGATACCGAACGTAATGCCGACGGCCACCATCCACAGTGGAATCGTGGGAGGCAGAATAAGGGGGAAGAGAAATCCAGAAACCAGCAGCCCCTCATTGATCTCATGCTTGCGTACGCAGGAGAAGAGCACCTCCCAGAAGCCACCCACGGCGTAGGAGACGATCACGATGGGCATCACGATCATCGCCCCGCGCATGACATCAGCCACAAACCCGACCTTCGCAACCGCGTTGACGAGATTGTACTGGTGGCCCGTGTTCCACAGACTGAAAAAGAAGCAGGGAAGCAGGGCATAAATAACGGTCACCATGACACGCTTGATATCCACGGCGTCGCGCACATGTGCGCCGCCCTGGGCCGTGGTAGGGGACGTAAAGGCGAAGTCGTCTGCCGCCTCAAACAGGGGCGCCAGCCGCTCGAGTTTGCCGCCCTTGTGGAAAAGGGGACGAACCTTGTCATGCATAGTGAGGATGAACTTCATGCCGCGATCTAGACCCCTTCTTCCTCAATGGCGTCCAACCCCCGACGGATAATGGCCTGCAGGTTGACCTTGCTCGGACAAATAAACTCGCACAGTGCAAAATCTTCGGGATCGGTCTCAAGGATGCCCAGCGCAATCGACTCGTCCGTGTCACCGGCCAGCACCGCGCGCAAAAGATAGTCGACCATAATATTGAGCGGCATGACTTTGTCATAGTGACCGGTAAGCACCATCGCCCGCAGTCCACCGTTGAGATTGCTGCCCAAGCTCCACTGGTGCGAGCGGCGCAGCCACGTTGAGGGCAGCAAACGCATAAAACTGAACTGATCGAGACTCGGTGACGTCCACCCCAGGAAGCGGCGGCGGGTATCTTCGGCGATAACCGTCACGGCCGACTGCTGTAGGCGGAGGTGATCGCTCGTCTCAATGGCTTGGCCCGAAAGGATATCGCCAGCAATCACGCGCGGCGATGCTTCGGCGATCACGCGACTCAAGAGTGGCCCCAAGTTGCCTCCGTTGCGGACGCGATAGTGCCGACACGCGTCGGCCGTTACGCCGGGGCCACCCACCGCTATGATGCGGGTGGCGGGCAAAGCGCCATCCAGGAAGAGACGTCCAATTAGAACGAGGTCAATGGCCTTGACGGTCCACACCACATCATGCGGGTCCATCGGATCCACTCGGCTGATGTGCAGACTGCTGTTGCCGGAAGGGTGCGGCCCGGCAAAGGTGTGTGTCTGAACCCGCTGCGCACCGCGCAGCGTAGCGCCACGCTCATCCGCCGCCAGACAGAGATGCACGGCACCATCGGTCAGGCGGGTCATGAGATCGAGGCCGGCCTGGAAAGCGACGGGGTCATCGTGCACCACGGTTTCAGCATCGGCGCCGAAAGGCGCCGTGTTCATCGCGTTCACAAAAATGGACTTGGGCGGGGTGCTTACGTTCGCCATGTGAGAGAAAGGACGCTGGCGAATGAAGGCGAGGTACCCCGTGGTGGTGAGCTGCGCCAAAATCTTTGCGCGATCAAGCGTAAGCAGCTGGTCGGCCGTATAGCGATCGAATGACTCGACCTCGTCTGCCGGGTCCAGCTCAATCACGATCTGCTCGACAAAGCGCCGTGCGCCGCGCACCACAGAGGTAATCCTTCCCGCACCGGGAGCTCGCAGCTTGAAGGCCTCGTTTGCCTTATCCTCCATCAACTCGCCGCCACGGCGGACGACGTCGCCTTCAGCCACCTTGAGGCGCTGTTTCATCCCCTCAAATTCAAGGGGGTAGACCGCCACAGTCGAGCAGGACTCTTCCGTCGCGATCTCAGGCGCCGGCTTGCCTGCCAGCGGTATGTCAAAGCCCTTTTTAATCCTGACGTCCACGTCTTTTCCTCAGAATCGTTGCCGCGGCCCTCAGGCCCCGACTGCCGTAAACAGGCTCACCACTGGCTTAAAATAGGTCGCCGTATAGCATGACCATGCCTCCTGCACCAGCGGCCAGTCCGCCAGGCGCGCCTCGGCCCGCTTCAAAAGTTCTTCAATCTTTGCGATCGGGTCCACCGCCGCATCGTCACCGAAGGTCGCCGCCGTCAATTTCTCACGTCGCGCGTCCTGCCCCAGCGTCTTATCGCTGCTGTCGGCGTCGCCGCGCGCATCCAGAAGGTCGTCCGCGAGCTGGTACGCTGTACCCAGATCGAAACCAGACACAAATAGAATAGGTGCTAAGGCCACATTAGCCCCCGCGCACGCTGTTGCGGCAAACGCAAAGAGTGAACCAGTCTTGCGCCGCGCCACGCTGAGACACTGCTCCCAGTCGTCCTCGTCACACAGCAACATCTCCTGCTCAAGCTCGGCGTCACAGACCATCTGCAACATGTCCACCAGCGTACCAGTCAGTCGATTGTCGCCGAAATTGGTCATCATCTTCAAGGCCCTACAGAGCAGATAATCGCCCATCAGAATGGCGGCCGAAGCACCCTTCGCCACCCAGAAAGCCGGATTACCCCGCCGCAGCGCGCCGTTGTCGAGCACGTCGTCATGAAGGAGGGTCGCCAAGTGCGACAGTTCAATCACAGCCGCACAGGTAATACGGTCCGTTTCTGCCACCCCTGACGCGTTCCCTACCGCCAGAACCAAACGGCCACGAAGCATTTTTCCGACGCCCAGCAGAGGACTCAGTTCACCTATCAATGGAGCCACAGAAGACTCCGTGATCAGCGCTCGCATGAGGGCCTTAACGGCCTCCATTTCATCATCCTGGCTATCGTTTTCCATGCGCAAAGCCTTCCAGCCCCGAAAAATAAGGAGCCATTTCGCCATTTTTTTGACAGGAATGCAAGCCTATATCCCCCGCCGCGACAAAATCCCACCTAAGTTGATTGTTTTAGTTCTATTTCAGCGGTATTTCGCCTGCTGGTGACGCCTGAGCTATGCTCGGGATAGAGCTTCCAGAGTATTTGATCGTCGTAAAATAGATATTTGTGCCGGGCATTTCGAGGTGCATCGGGCGGATAATTTGCAACTGGGCAACTCTCAGAGCCAACGCAGCCCAGGGCGTCCGGGGCCACCGCCCTAATGAGGAGCATCCTGCGCGCGTCTGGTGGGGGGGGGGGAGCGGCCCGGCCACGAAAGACCGTGGCCCTCCCAGTGCACCTGTATACCGCATTTCTCAGATGTTCCAGCCTTGGAGGGACGCGCTTTGTCGCGTCCGGAGACCGAAGCAT
>JABMPJ010000182.1 GCA_013203785.1 Lentisphaerota bacterium
GACCGGCAACCATTGCCAGGTTACCCATGCAGTTCCTTCTCGTCAATACCCCGTGCCTTCATGCGGTTCTCTCCGACCAACTCCCACAAGCCCGACTTGTACTTCCCCTCCGCGAATACGGCATCGGGCGCGACCATGTTGACGCGGATGTCATGCTCGGCGAATTCCAGGCTCGCGATACGACCGAGTTGATGACAGGCCGCTTTGGTGGCGCTGTAGGCCCCAAACCCCGCGCTGGGTGACGGCACGTTCTTGGTCGACATGATTACAATATCGCCACCGGTGCCTTGCTCGATCAGCCGACGTCCCGCTTCGGCAAGGACGATCAGTGTGCCATCGACGTTGACCTTCTCAAGCATTTGAAAACGCTCGATATCCATATCGACAAGCTTCGAGACGTGCGCGATGCCGGCATTGTGGATGACCATGTCGAGCTTGCCGTGCGTGTTGAGTGCGGCCGCAAAGGCTTCCCGTGTGGAGACCGGATCGGTGACATCCAGCGGAACGCCCATGGACTTCCCAGGAACCACTGCATCAAGATCCTTAACAAAGGTGTCCAATCGTTCTCCCGCCAGATCCGTGGCCACAATGGTGCAGCCATTCTCCAGCAATACCTCGCAGATGCCATAGCCAATGGCCCCGGCCGCACCGGTAATCAATGCGACCTTCCCCTCAAGTGATTGTTTCATGACTCGTCGTCCCTTTTCATCAAGCGGCCTTGATCTCGTACAGGTTCCCGTCATAGTCGCGAATGAACACAAGCAGGTGCTCCCCTTTCGGCACACGGATGATCTCAACGCCACAGTCGTCGCATCGTGACAGAAAATTGTCCCGATCCTCAACCATCAGGCATGCGTGTATGATCGAGTCGTTGGAGCGCTCGCGCTTGGCGTCAATGAACACCTCAAAATGGACCCGCTCTCCCACGTAGTTGATCATGGGAAGATCCTCAGCCACCCCGAACAGTCCATCCGATACGGTCGCTGGCAACGTCTTGACTTCAGATTTCGTCAGCCCCAACAGGCCAACAAAGAAGCGATCCGCATTGGCCTCCAAGCGGCATGCCAGTCCCATATGAACCCAGTTCATGACGTGCGGTCCTTATGCTGCCTATTTCAATGATTCGAACAATGCCAGCGCGTCCGGCGGCTTCATGTTCTCATGGACCACCTTGTGGATGGCCGTGAGCATGGCGATCGGGGCATCGCTCTGGAAGATATTGCGTCCCATGTCGACACCCGAGGCACCGCCTTGTACGGCGTTATAGGCCATGGTCAACGCATCCAGTTCGGCAATCTTTTTGCCACCGGCCATCACGATGGGTACCGGACAGGAGGCGGTGACCTCTTCGAAACCTTCCTCGACATAGTAGGTCTTCACGATCTGGGCCCCCAGTTCCGCACAGATGCGACAGGCAAGCTGGAAGTAGCGCGCATCGCGCACCATATCCTTTCCCACAGCCGTCACCGCCATGACAGGAATACCGTAGCGCAGACCGGCGTCCACCAGCCTGGTCATGTTGTGCACTGAGCGTGTTTCGTGTTCACCACCAATGAACACCTGAATCCCGATTCCCGCCGCGTTTAATCGAATAGCATCTTCCATATCCATGGCGATCTGTTCGTCCGAAAGCTCTTTCAGGATGCTCGGTCCACCACTGGCGCGCAGCACCATCGGCTTGGTGCTGTCGGCCGGCACCACGGACCGCAGGATACCGCGCGTGCAGAACAACGCATCGCAATCCGGGATCAGCGGTACGATGTTGAGATCGATACGCTCCAGCCCCGTCGTTGGCCCCTGAAAATAGCCGTGATCGACCGCCAGCATGACGGTGCGACCCGTCTTCGGATTGAAAATCCGTGACAGACGATTCTTCATGCCCCAGTCGTAGTTCCCCGATCCCTTCAGAAAGAATCCATGGTTCTCCTGCGGTACATTGGCCTGGTAATCTTTGTTTTTCTTGCTCACATCTGCTTCCGGCATCTTCATACTCCTTACTATGATTCTTTTGACCCCTACTCAGCCACGGCTGAACAGAGTCTCTAAACCGCCGCCTCATACTCCGTACACAGCAAGTGTAGCGGGGCAGAGTCTTCCTCGATTTCCGGGAACCGACCGAGCGATTCCAGGAAAAAATTGTCACAGTTGTCGTCGTTCACCTTCGACACTTCACCGCTGATCACCGGCCCTTTTCCGGGCTGGCCCCAGAAGTCATGATAGATGCATGGTGGAATCGTGATCGATTCACCCGGGGACAACACGACCTCTTCGCCAGCGGCGAACTGCCTAACCACACCATCCAGCGCCACCGCTACAGGGGTGTCGGCGGCCGATCCATCATCGGCCCGGTTGAAGAGGCGAATCACCAAATTGCCCCCTACTCGATTGATAATGTCTTCCTGCTTGTCGACATGGTAGTGGCAAGGCGTGACCTGTCCCTCCCTCGATATGAGGATCTTCTCGCAATAGGTCTTCCCTTTGTAGGAATCAATGGTCTTGTGTCCATTGCGCGCCGTGAACACCACCAGCCCGGTCTTATCAAACTCGCCCGTGGCAAAATCGGTGACGTCCCAACCCAGCATGCACTCACGGATTTCATCGCACTCATGCCCCTTGGTCGCCCATTCCTGCGGCGTCCAATAGGCAAACGGCGGCAGTGTGATCTGATGGTCGTGCAAGAGAGCCTTGGCGTTCTCGATCAGTTCGTTGATTGTGGACCGTTTCATGTTTTCGTCCCTCTCCTCTCCTACCTCATTAGCCCGTGAACGGCTGCGATGATTCTGGGCGGATCGGGCCGATAAGCGTTCTCAAGGACCGGCGCAAACGGTACAGGCACATCGGGCGAAGCCACGCGCACCACCGGCGCTTTCAGGCTGTCACTGAACCGCTCCGCAATGCCCGCCGCCAGCTCGGCGCTCACGCCGCCTGTCTTGGGACCTTCCTCGACAATCACGACGCGGCCCGTCTTGCGGACGGAGGCCCCGATGGTGTCGTAGTCGAACGGGGAGAGACTTCGCGCGTCGATGACGTCCGCCTCAACGCCCTCTGCCGCGAGCGATTCTGCCGCCGAAGCGGCCAGGTGCGCCATCAGGAGCCAGCCGATGATGGTGACATCCGAGCCTTCGCGGCGAACGGCCGCCTTATCCAGGGGTACCGTGTAGTCTCCTTCAGGGATTTCGCTCGTAGCATCAACGGCTCCCGATTCCGCGCGTGCACCCTTTGACCCATAGAGCAGCTTGTGCTCGAATATCATCACAGGATTGTCATCGCGAACCGCCGCTTTCAACATCCCCTTGGCATCGTAGGCCGTAGAAACCGCCACGACCTTGATTCCGGGCGTGCCCACGAAGAAGCGTTCGGTACTGCGGGCATGCTGAGCACCGCGTCCCGTCGCGCCAACCGGTGCACGCATAACCATGGGGACCTTCACGGTTCCTCCCGACATGTAGCGCAGCATGGAGGCGTTGCTGTGAATCTGGTCCATCGCACACAGCAGGAAATCGCCATACTGCACGTCGGCAATCGGACGCATGCCCATCACGGCAGCCCCCACGGAAACGCCAAAGAATCCTGCCTCAGCGATGGGCGTATCAATCATCCGATCAGGAAAGAGCTTTTCCAGGCCGAGCGTGACCGTAAAGGCCCCGCCCCACCCGCCAGGCACACTGATGTCTTCGCCAATACAGAAGACGGCTTCATCGCGTGCCATCTCTTCCGCAATGCCCTCACGCAATGCCTCTGCGATACTCATACGTTTCATAGTCATCCTTTCTAGGCGTACACATCCGTCAGCAGGTCGGCCACGGTCGGTTCCGGGGCGCTTCGCCCCACCTTAATGGCACTGACCACGGTCTGCTCAACCTGGCTCCGAATCGCTTCCAAATCGCCCTCATCCACATCATCGCGCGTCACAAGCACGCGACCAAACGCCCCGATCGGCTCGTTGTTCTTCCATCGCTCGCGCTCTTCCTTCGGCTGATACTGACACGCATCTCGTCGTGAGTGGCCGGTAATGCGATAGGTCTCGAGCTCCAATAGAACGGGGCCCTTCCCATCACGGCATTCCTGGACGGCGGTCTGCGCGGCTTCGTACACAGCCAATACATCATTGCCATCAACCGTTTCTCCGCGAATCCCATAGCCGGCAGCCCGATCGGCGATGCACTTCAGCCGTGTCACCTTGTTGACATGCGTCGACGCGCCATAGAAGTTGTTCTCGCATACGAAGACGACCGGAAGATCCCAGATGGCGGCCATGTTGATCCCTTCATGAAACGCGCCCTCCGATGTGGCGCCGTCCCCGAAGAAGGTGGCGACCACTTGCGGGGTTTTCTTCATCTTGAAGGCCAAGCCCATGCCAGTCGCCAGGGGGATGCCGCCACCTACGATGGCGATGGCGGGCAACATGCCTTTATCGACGTCACCGATATGCATCGAGCCACCCTTACCCTTGCAGCACCCCGTCACACCGCCGAACAGCTCGATAAGCATCGATTCCGGGCTGACGCCTTTGGCCAGCGCGTGCCCGTGGGGGCGATGGGTCGACGTGATGAAATCATCGTTGTTGAGCGCCGTGCAAACCCCCACGGCCGTGGCTTCCTGGCCCTGGCACTGATGAATCGTGCCGGGCATAACGCCTTCCAGGAAAAGGAACTTCACCTGTTCCTCAAACTCCCGGATGAGAAACATCCTCTCATAGAGCCCCAGGAGGAACTCCTTCTCATACTTTTTGATCGTATCGGTACCCATGATCTCCCTTCAAAACCTACTGTTCAGACATCCGTCACAGCAATCACCGCAATCACCGAACCCGTCGTGGTCACCCCATTGACGGGCACACAGATCTCTTCCAGTGTGCCTGACACGAACGATTCGACCTCCATGGTTGCCTTGTCGGTTTCGACCTCCAACAACGCTTGCCCACGCTTTACTTCCTGCCCGACTTCGACCAGCCAGTTCACCACTGTGATCTCGTCTACCGTTGTGCCCAGATCGGGCATCTTCATCTTCACCTTCATATAGAAGTCCTCCTCGCCTACGCTTTGCCGCAACATCCCAGCATACCGATTCGTTCCGAAACAGCGTCACGGACAGCCAGTCGCCCCGCCACCATGACATCCTCGGGGCCGCCCAGCCCCAGCAACCTGTGGGGATTCAGCTCGTTCTGGCCTAACGCCTTCCGAACCGCCGCGAGGTAGCTCTGTTTCAAGTACGTGCCATAGCACACTTTGGTCACGCCCAGAGCAATCGCCCCTTTGAGAGATGCGTCGCTGATGCCCGTCCCCCCATGCAGATCAAGGTGGACAGTGACCCGATCCCGGAGTTTTGACAGATGATCCAGATCGAGGTCCAGCCGACCATCAACCAGAACATGCACATTGCCCACGCTCACCCCCAGAATATCGATACCCGTCTCGGCCACAAACTCCGCCGCCGCATCGGGATCTGTCAGACAACAGCCTTCATCCTCAATCGTCCCCGATGCCCCACACGGAAGCTCACCGAACTCGGCTTCAAACATGGCGCCGCGCTCGTGCGCGAACGCGGTAAGCGCCTTCACTCGCCGCACAAATTCATCATGAGGGGCATCGGGGTCGTCCAGCATCGCCTGACTGAAGCCTGCCGCCAGCGCCTCGCGGATCCAATCGTCCTGTGCGCATTCGTTGAAGAGCAGTGCGACCGGCACCGAGGCCGATTCAGCCGCCGCTTTTCCCAAGGCCGCATTCCACGAAACACGTTCGTTCGCAATCCGCCCAGGATGACTGAGAAACTCACCGTTGAACCCGATAATCATGGGCGATTGCGCGTGCTCCGCCGCATCAATGACCCCCTGGAGCGATTCCAAGTTCCAGCTCTCGAAATAGCCCACAGCATACCCGCCTTCGCGAGCCCGATCTAAAAGCGTTCCGACTGACTCAAGCGACACGTGTGACCTCATTCATCTTTCCGTCCCCCATTGGGGCGACAAGTACCAACATCCCTGCCTTCTTCATCCGCGTTTGATCACGCGCCAGCGTGCCGTCGTCCGTAACCACCGTCCCGATTTGAGCTACATCAATCACCTTGCACAGTGCCCGCTGGCCGAATTTAGAGTGATCAACAAGCAGAACCACCTCTTTCGTGCGCTCCGCCATCACCTGCTTGATGCGTAGTGTGGAAACGGACGACTCAAAGGTTCCCTCATCCACCAGGAATCCTTTTGTAGAGACAAAGACCTTGTCCACGAAATATGTCTGCGCCCATTTCTCGCATTGCGGCCCGCCGCAACACATACTGGAGGCATCACACTCGCCGCCAATGCAAAGGACCTTATTTCGAGTAGTCTTAGAGAGCTCAAGGCACGTGGCCACGGAGTTTGAGACGACAGTGACACCTTCGCGTTCGCGCGCTATCAGCTTCGCCAGTTCCAAGCAGGTTGTACTGCCATCGAGGTAGACCGTCTGCCCCGACTCAATTAACGAGAGAGCCAACTCGGCAATAGCGCGTTTCTGTGGGCGCTGTTCCATGACACGGGACATTAGGGTGGTCTCATAAAGGCCGGCCACGCCGCTGGCTCTCTGTATCCCACCCAGCGTCTTGACAACTTCGCCGCGCTTTGCGAGTTGATCGACGGCTCGTCGAACCGTCATGCTTGATACATTCAGAAGCCTCATCAGGTCCTCGTACGTGCAGGCCCCAACTCGATCCAGCTCGTCCAGAATCAGCTGCTCACGCTCTTTCGTGGCCATATCGATACCTCCGCTTCACGAACCTAACTGCCGCCCAAAAGAGATAGTATTATATTTTTTCCCATCTGCAAGTATATTATTTCCCAGCATCCTCACGGGTGTGCGTTGTTTCTAAATGACGCAAGCATAGGTGATTAGACAATATCCGAGGTCTCAAGACATGCCGAACGTGGTGTAGCGTTGGCCGTCCTCGGCCA
>JABMPJ010000183.1 GCA_013203785.1 Lentisphaerota bacterium
ATTACGATTATGACGAATGGCGAATCCTTCGGATCCACTGCCCTGCACCAAATCGCAGATGCACCCCGCTCACGCCAAATGGCTGATGACGCCCTTGACATCCCCCCTCGTGCGCGCCAGAGTAGAACCCATGAAGGTATTCCTTATCGTGCTGGATTCGGTTGGGATCGGGGCCGCTCCCGACGCTGACGCCTATGGCGATGCTGGGGCCGCCACCCTGCCCCACTGTGCAGAGGCCGTGGGCGGATTGAGGTTGCCGACATTGCAGGCTATGGGGCTGGGGAATATTCCAGACCTGCTCCCCGGAGGGCTGCCGATTGCAGGCGTGGAACCCGCCCTTCGCCCCTCGGCGAGCTGGGGCGCTCTACAGGAATTGTCGCAAGGCAAAGACACTACAACCGGACACTGGGAGATGGCCGGTGTCCTGCTTGAGAAGGGCTTTCACGTTTTTTCACCAGAGCCCCCCTCTTTTCCGGCCGCCCTTATCGACTCCTTTACGGCGCGCACGGGCCGAGGCATCCTCGGCAACTGCGCCGCCAGCGGCACCCGCATCATTCAGGACCTCGGTACACGGCACATGGAGAGCGGCGACTGGATCGTCTACACCAGCGCCGACTCTGTCTTTCAAATTGCCGCGCACGAAGAGATTATCCCCCTGGAAGAACTCTACACGGCCTGTCGCACCGCGCGCGAGTTGTGCGATCCGCTGCGGGTCGGGCGCGTCATCGCACGTCCCTTTGTGGGTGCAGATCCAGAGCACTTCACCCGCACCGAGAACCGCCGCGACTTCTCCCTGGCACCACCACGACCCATGATTCTCGATCACCTCCAAGCGCACGGTATCCGGACGGTCACGGTGGGCAAGTTGGATGATATATTTGCAGGTCAGGGCATCGACCGCTCGGAGCATGTTGAGAACAACCATGACGCGCAACGCATCGTGCTGGAGATTGCGAACGAAAGCGAATCGCAGTTCGTCTTCGTCAACCTGATCGACTTCGATATGCTCTACGGCCATCGACGCGATCCGGACGGCTACGCCTCAGCACTTGAAAACAGCGATGCCTTCCTGTCCGAGCTGTTGCCCAAACTGGGGCCGGAGGACTGCCTCATGATCACCGCCGATCACGGCAACGACCCCACCTTCAATGGCACCGACCACACCCGCGAGTTTGTCCCGCTCCTGGTCTATCGTCCCGAACGAGTCGGCCAGAACGTCGGCATCCGGCATGGTTTTTTCGATGTAGCCCAGTCGGTCGCCTCGCTCTTTGGCGTCCCTCCGATGCCTCGTGGTTTCAGCTACTGTTGATGCGGCCGTTCTGCTGATGCTCAGGCAATCTGGATGCGCAAGCGCGTGGGGTAGCCGTTCAGGTCGACCTCCTCCCAGGCGACACCGCCGGTATCGGCCCGATAAGCGACCCCCACGCAGAGGGTTTCCGTGTCGATATACTCCCGGTACTGCTCGCGGGCGGCCCGCACTTCTGGGGCTAAGGCGGTGCCATCGTACTCCAGCGTGATCCGGTCGGACACATCCAGCTCCATGCTCTTGCGCAGGCTCTGGATCTTATTGACCTCTTCACGGGCCAGCCCTTCGGCGCGCAGCTCCGGCGTCAAGGCGGTCTCAAGCGCGACCACAAGCTCCCCTTCCGAGGCAACCACCACGCCGTCGCGTGGCACACGCTCCAGCACGACATCCGTCGGTGCAATGTCGATCGATGCGCCATCAACGCTCAGCGATACGGTGTGCCCTGTTGCCAACGACTCCAGCTCGCTTGCGTCCAACGCGGCGATCGCCTGAGCCACGGGTTTGACCTGCTTGCCAAAGCGAGGTCCGAGCGCTTTGAAGTCGGCCTTGGCGCGGAGCAGGACCAACTCCTGCTCCACGTCGGTAAGATCCACCTGCTTGACGTTCAGCTCGTCCCTGACCAGTTCAGCCAGGACGCCGACACGATCCAGCGTCTCACGGTTGCGCGAGACGACATGCAGCGTGGCCAGCGGTTGACGCACCTTGAGATTGTGATCGGTCCGCAGGATACGCCCCAGGCGCACGACCGTCATGACCAGCTCCATCTCGGCCTCGAGCTCCGTGTCGCGCACCGACTCATCCGCGCCGGGGAAGTCACACAGGTGAACCGAGAGTGGCATGTCCGCCGTGCGTAGGTTGCGGTAGATTGTCTCACTAACGAAGGGCACGAAGGGCGCCGCCACGCGAACCCACTGTAGGAGAACCTCATAAAGCGTCCGATAGGCCTCGGCCTTGTCCCCATCATCCTGCGATTTCCAAAAACGTCGCCGGCTACGGCGGATGTACCAGTTGGTGAGGTCATCGATAAAATGAACGAAGGGACGCACGGAGCGCTGTAGGTCATAGCCATCCATCGCCGTCGTGACGCTATCGATCAGGCCAGCCATCGAGCTGCGGATCCAGCGGTCCAGCACATTTGACCCCGGCTCCGACCGGTCGGCTTCCGGTGTCCACCCATCGATCGTGGCGTAGGTGACAAAGAACGCGTAGGCGTTCCAGAGCGGAATCATGATGTTGCGCATGAGATGCTTGACGCCGTCCTCGGCGAAGCGAAGGTCTTCTGCCCGCACCACAGGCGAATAGACCATATAGAGTCGCAGCGCATCGGCACCGTACTCATTGATCAGCGCCGTGGGGTCCGGATAGTTCTTAAGCCGCTTGCTCATCTTGCGACCATCTTCGGCCAGGATGAGGCCGTTCACGATCACGTTGCGAAAGCAGCTCTTCCCGAAGAGCGCCGTTGAGAGCACCAGCAGGGTGTAGAACCAGCCGCGCGTCTGGTCGAGGCCTTCGGCGATGAAATCTGCAGGCAGAAAGGACTCCAATTCGTCGGCACGCTCGAAGGGGTAGTGCTGCTGCGCCAGTGGCATGGCCCCCGACTCAAACCAGCAATCCAGGACCTCCGGTGTGCGACGATAGACCTTCCCGTCGCGCCGGATCACGACCTCATCCACGATGTGCTTGTGTAGGTCGTCCACGCGCACGCCCGAAAGCGCCTCCAGCTCGTCGATAGAGCCGATGCAGATCGTATCGCTCGCATCCTCCTCGTTGATCCAGACCGGAATGCAGGAGCCCCAGTAGCGATTACGGCTGATGTTCCAGTCTTTGGCCTCCTTCAGCCAGTTACCGAAGCGCCGTTCGCCGACATAGTCCGGCACCCAATGAATCGTCTCGTTATTGGCCACGAGTTCATCGCGCATATCTTCCACGCGCACATACCATGCTTCAACGGCGCGGTAGATCAGCGGCGTATCGGTGCGCTCACAGAAGGGATAGCTGTGCATGATGGTCGTCTGGTGCACCAGCTTGCCCTCCTCTTTTAACCGGCGGATAATCGGCTTATCGGCGTCTTTCACAAACTGGCCTACATAGTCGGGCACCTGACTGGTGAAACGGGCGTCCGCATCGAGAGGATCGACCAGCTCGATGCCCGCCGCGCGGCAGACTCTGAAATCATCTTCGCCATAGGCGGGTGCCATGTGTACCAGCCCGGTGCCATCCTCGGTCGTGACAAAGGGGTCGTTGAGGAGACGAAACGCGTTGGCATGATCGGAGAAATAGGGCAGCAGCGGCTCGTAGCTCCATCCCAACAGATCGCTACCGCCGTACCGCTTCAGAATACGATACTGGGTCTCACTCTTGTAGATCGAATCAAGGCGGGCCTCCGCGAGCACATAGATATCGCCTTCGGAGATATCTTGCACGGCCACATAGGTGATCTCGGGTCCGGCGCAGATGGCGAGGTTGCCCGGCAGCGTCCAAGGGGTGGTGGTCCAAATCAAGGCGTAGGCCGACTGGTCCGAAGGAAGATCGGGATCAGCCGTGAGCAGCTTGAGCCTTACGGTGACGGCGGGATCCTGTACGTCTTTGTAGTTGTTCCCCGCTTCAAAATTGGAGAGCGGCGTGGTCAGTTTCCAGCTATAGGGCATGATGCGGTGCGAGCGATAGATCCGCCCCTGATCCCACAACTGGCGGAAGACCCACCAGATCGTCTCCATGAAGGGCGTGTCCATGGTCTTGTAGTCATTGTCGAAGTCAACCCACCTCCCCATGCGAGTGACCGTCTTGCGCCACTCCTCAACATAGGTCAGAACCATCGAGCGACATTGCTCGTTGAACACGCCCACGCCGGTTTCCTGAATCGCGGCGGCACCAGCCAATCCGAGCGCCTCCTGCGCCAGCGCCTCGATTGGCAGGCCGTGACAATCCCATCCGAAACGCCGTTCGACGCAGCGCCCGCGCATGGTCTGGTAGCGCGGAATGATATCTTTGATCGTGCCGGCCAACAGATGCCCGTAATGGGGTAGCCCCGTCGCGAAGGGTGGCCCATCATAGAATACGAACTCGGTCCCACCGCGCCGCAACTCCAGCGACTTCTCAAAAATGTCCTCAGTCGCCCAGAAGGCGAGCGTACGCTCCTCCTCCGCTGCGAAATCAGCGCGGCTCGATACCGCTGTAAATCTGCTTGTCATAGTGACCAATCTTTTCTCTTAAGGGGAACCTTTTCAGAGCGAATGCAGGCTACTGGATCGTACTTGTGGGATCAATGATGGATTTGGTAAGGTCTGCCCATGAAAAACATATCTATCATCTCTTTGCTTCTCATATTCTGCGCCGCATCCGTTGGGGCCGCCCCGAAATCCTCATCACGCGTGGGTGGCGGCGTGCGCTATCACACGGCTCAAGATACCGTGGTCGCCGCCCCATTTGACAACGACGTTTCGTACGGGCTCCTCTACGAATATCACGAGGGCGAGACCTTCTGGCAGTTGGGCGTCAACTATGCGACCAGCATGGGCTCCAACGATGTCGATTCCGTCATCACGCCTGAGGTGAACCTCGTTTTTGCGGACAAACTATGGCGCGGCGGCGTCGGCGTTCTTTCAAGTTACATCAAAGACGAGGTGGGCAGTGACTGGACCGACCTCTATTATCAGCTGATCCTGGGTCTTGAGATTCCCGTCGGTAAGATGAGTCTTGAGGTGCTGGCCTACTATGTCTTTGACGACTTTAACTCGATCAAAGAGTTCAACTTCAATGAGATCGAGGTCGGGGCATGGCTCATGTATGCCTTCTGAGTCAGCGGCGATGCCACAAGCGCCAGAGCAGGAACCGCACTTTCTCCCACCACGAAGCGCCCTGCCGTCTACGGTCCGGGCCAGGCGCGTTTGGCCGCATATAGTCCCTGTCGCTGATCCCCATCTCACTCACTTTCTTCCTGTCCATATGGGACGGTTGAATGTAGTATCCCACGCTCAATGATCATTACAAACCGAAACATCGCAGGCCTCCTCTTGAGCCTGACCCTCCTGCTCGCGTCCGTGGCCCCGCTGGAAGCGCGCGGGGCGAGCATGACCGCGCTATCGAGTGGCGTGATTAAGATCTACGCAACGTTCCAGAGCGAGGACTATGCCACGCCCTGGCAGTCGGGCCGTCCCGGCAGCGGCACCGGCACAGGCTTTGTTCTCGCCAATAAACGTATTCTGACCAATGCACACGTGGTCTCCAATGCGCGATTCCTGGAGGTCTCGCGCGACGGCCAGCCGGGTCGCTATCTGGCGCGTGTGGTCTTCATTGCACACGATTGCGATCTGGCCGCCATTACCGTGGACGATCCCGCCTTCTTTGATGGCATCACCCCTCTTTCCCTCGCCAAAGCCATTCCCCACCTCAACGACGAAGTGATGGTCCTGGGTTACCCGACCGGAGGCGATCGCATCTCTGTCACGCGCGGCGTCGTGTCGCGCATCGACTACAGTGGCTACTCGCACAGCGGCGTGGATCAACACCTCGTCCTGCAGGTCGATGCAGCCATCAACCCAGGTAACAGTGGCGGCCCGATTCTCTTTCATAAGCGGGTGGTGGGTCTCGCCTTCCAAGGCCTGGCCTGGGCCGACAACATCGGCTACGCCATTCCGCTGCCGGTGCTGCACCACTTTCTGGACGATATCGCGGATGGGACCTATAACGGCTATCCCGAGTTAGGCGCACATTTCATGGCCACGCGCAACAAGGCCCTGCGCCAGAGCCTGCACTTGCCGGACACGGAGTCGGGCACGACGCTGTACTATATCGATCCCTACGGCAGCGCCATGGGCCGCCTGCTACCGGGCGATGTGCTGTTGGAGATTGATGGGCACAATATCGCCGACGATGGCGATATCGCCCTCAACGGTAATCATGTGCTCTTCAGTGAATTGCTGGAACGAAAACAGTGGGGCGACAAGATCGACCTGCGTGTCTGGCGCGACGGCAAATCCATCCAGACCGACGTGCCCCTCACCAATCCGGTCGATCCCTTCATCTACCGCAACGAGTATGATGACCACCCTACCTATTTCGTCCACGGCGGCTTGGTCTTCTCGCCCCTGAGCCGAGATTTTTTGAGGACGATCAATAACGAACTCTCCCAGGAGAATGCCCTGCAACTGCTCTATTACAGTCAGTATGCCAAGCGGGATGACCTGATCAACGGGCGCGAGGAGTTCGTCGTGTTGATCCGCCGCCTGCCCCACCAGGTCAACACCTACACCGAGCCCTTTGAGAATGGCTTGGTCACCAGCGTCAACGGCCACGCCATCACCCGTCTGCGCGATCTTGAGGCCGCCTTTGCGGATCCTGAGGACGGATACCACGTCATTACGTTTGAGGGTATGGAACGCACCTTGGTTCTGGATGCCACCAGCGCCGACGCCGCAGCCCTCCCGATCATGCAGCGCTACGGACTGCCGTCAGCGGCCTATTACGGTCGTGCGGCCGAGGGGGACGAACAGCCATGAAGCGCATCCTTGTCATCGTCCTGGCCATAACCTGCACCATGGGCTGGCCGGGTGCCGCTCATGCCACACCGACCAACGACCTGAGCCAATCGCTTGTTAAGCTATCTGTGACCGCCCAGGAGTATGACGTCTATATGCCCTGGCAGAAACGGGAGCCGCGAGGACGGAGCGGATACGCCATGGCGGTCGGCCCGCACCGTTTCTTGACAAGCGAGGACCTGGTGCGCAACGCGACGCTGATTGAGTTGCAGCGGCCACAGTCCGGTGCCAAACTAGTGGCCCACGTGATCGAGGCTGACTACCAGATTGGCCTCGCCCTCCTGGAGGTCGATACCGCTGGTGCGCCCTTTGTGGGCCTGGAGGTACGGCCCGACCGAGTGATTGACGAGACGACTCCGCTCCAGATCGTTCAGCTCGACCCCACCCTGGCCGTCCAAACCGGCGACGCTCAGATGCTGAAGGTCGCGATGACTGCGTTGCCCTCCGCCCCCTACCCCGCTCTGCTGTACACCCTGTTGACCGATATTGCCGTCAACGGACACACCGCCTTTGTCGTGTCGGAGGATCGGCTAGCCGGGATGGTGATGCAATATAACGGCAACCAACGCACTGCGGAGATCATGCCCGGCTCCGTCATCGCACGCTTTCTCGAGGATGCGGGCAACCCGCCCTACGCTGGATTTGCGATGGCCGGTTTCCGGTGGGACACCCTCATCG
This sequence comes from Lentisphaerota bacterium, assembly GCA_013203785.1. Lineage (GTDB taxonomy): Bacteria > Verrucomicrobiota > Kiritimatiellia > UBA8416 > JABMPJ01 > JABMPJ01. The sequence continues at coordinate 7,522 of JABMPJ010000183.1, forward strand.
ATCCGGCCAAACGTGCCTACCTGGGGGCCGACGGGACAGCGGACGGTATACTCATCCTTTCCGCCCTCCCCTTCAGCGGAGCGGCGACCGTCCTCAGACCCAATGATGTTCTTCTCGAGTGGGATGGCCAGCGCATCGACCCTATGGGCTACTACATCGACCCGGATCTAGGACGCATCAGCCTGCCGCATCTGATCCGATTCCGCCGTGCGCCCGGCGACACCGTCCCCCTGCGTGTCATCCGTGACCGAACCGAGATGGCGCTCGAGCTGATGCTGTCACGACACGATGATAGCGAGGCGCTGATTCCTGAGAATACGCTCCGCACTCAACGCCCCTACTTGATTGATGGTGGGCTGATCATCTGCGAGCTAACTGGTCATTTTCTGCAAGCACGAGGGGGCAACTGGATGCGCACGGTTGACACGCGCTTGGCACAGCTCTACCTGACCCGTGCGGGCGCGCCCGAACAGCCGGGCGATCGAGTCCTGATCCTGGCGGGTGTACTGCCTGATCGCATTAATCAGGACTATGCCCAGTTCAGAGAGGAGATCATCACGTCCGTCAATGGTCAGCCCGTGCGAAACATTCGTGATGTCTACCGCGTGCTGGGCGACGACGGACACGTTGAGCGTTTGGGACTCCAGGGCATCGGCCTTGATCTGGCCCTTGATGTGGAGGCGTTGCCCGAGGCCAATGCCCGTATCGCACAGCGCTACCGAATCCCGCACCTTCGCAACCCGCCACCCCCGCTCCCTCAAGGTGCGGCGCAATGAGGCGGCCGCAAACCTTCTTCCTGCCGCTCTTCATGGTCACCGTCATCGGCATGACGGTGGCGGTGATTGTGGCGGTCTACGCCGCCCGCACCGCCGCGGTCGCACGCGGTATCGACCGCGCCGAAACGCTCTTCAGGGAGAACAGCTGTGATGGTGGGTTTGCCCAGCTTGTCCGCATCAGCTATTGGGCCAACCCGCACCCCGCTCTGGTCTCCCGCCTGCGCTGCACCGCCATTATCGGCCACGTTCATCTCGGCGACGACGACGGCGCCCTGGTTCTGGCCGACCGTGTGCTGGAGGCGCACGTCAGCGTGCCGCGGCCCGAGACGATATGGGTGGCCCTCTACCAGCAGGCGTCTCGGTTCCTCGACCCCATCTGGTTGAAAAAACAGGGAGGCCTGGCACCCGACCAGGAGGCGGGGTACCAGACCATGTTGGCAGAGCTCCAGCGGCTGAACGACCCCGAGCGACTGGCCTCTTTTAATGCACGATTAGCCTCTCTCCCCGCGCCCATCCGTGCCTCACGCGTGGAGGGCGTGCCGGCGCCCCCGCCCTCCCCACGGACCACATCGATTGCGAAACCTACCCGCCACCCCCCCTCCATGGCGGAACCCGAACCACGGACCGAAAGCGACTGGGGTGCCGGCCGTTTCGCCGTCGCCTGTGGTGCGTCGATATGGGTGTACAACACCGATGGCAAACACACCGGAGAGGTCACACCTGGCACGCTGCTCGCCGTTAGTGACATCCGCAAGGGCGAGGGCGAGGAGATCGCCGTATGCCAGCCCGCGGACGCTCCCCTTAACGCCCCGCCCTTACTCGTACGCACACGCGACCTGGCTCTCTACGACGGCGATCTGGCGCGCCTATCCCCCTCAATCCACGACCTTCTGGTTCGTCGCGGACGCATTGAATCTGAGCTGCGCCAGCAGCGCCGTTCTATCGCAGCCCGCAACCCCCATGCTGCGGCCTACAAGGAGGCTACAGCCAACTACAAAGCCTTCATTGCCAACGTGAAGAAGACCACCGCCCTGCGTGACAGCACTACCGGTGCTGAGCGTATGCGCTACGCCACCGATCTACACGCCATGAAGAATGAGGCCCCCGCCCTGCGCGAGGCCTATGAAAAAAGCAAGCGCGAGTACGGCGAATGGAAGGCGAGCCATGGCAGCGATGCCGCCTCCGCCCCCCAGGTCGTGGCCCTCCAGACACGACTCGATAAGGTCGCAGCAGAACTGGCCCAGTACGACTTGTGACACGCAAGATCATAATACGGACGTCCATCCTGTTTCTCTGGCTGGCCGGGATGTTCTGGCTGATCCGGTTTGAGGCCTATCCGGAATGGTTCACTCACTCGCTCTCCGGCTACGACGACCTCCTCGGCCGAGACACCCTCATCTCCACAACCTGGATGCGTGTCATCCAGGATGGCAAGCCGGTGGGCTACTCTCATACCTCCGTGGATGTGGATGACGGCAATGCCTTGCGCCACATCATCTACGAGAACCGCACCCATGTCCGACTCGAGGTTATGGGACACTCACAGCTGATCCAGGTGGTGGCCTCAGCCTATCTGGACATGAGCTACCGCATGCAGCAGTTCGAGTTCAGTATGCACACGGGTGTGATCGATATGGAGGTCACCGGCCAACGCGCCGAGGATCATTGGTTCAACCTGCGGATCACCACCGCCGGAACGGTTCGCACGATGCGTCTTGAGATCCCCGACGACGTGCTCGTGCAGTCCCCCATGACGGTCATGGCGGTGCGCCGACTCAAGGTGGGCGAGTATGTCAATATCCGGACGCTCAATCCGTTGACCCTCTCCCGCGAGACCGCCATCGTTCGCGCTGTGGCGGCGGAGTCGATTGAAACCGATGAGGGGCCGATCCTGGCCACCCGGCTTGAAATCGAGTACATGGGAGGGAGCTCCAAGGCATGGATCAACGCCGAGGGAGAGTTCCTGCGGCAGGAGACCCCGATGGGATGGACCCTGGAGCGCTGCCGGTCCGACCAGATGTTTGAAGATGATGAGAAGGGAGACGACCCAACATGATTTCTGCAGCCAACCTATCCAAACACTACGGTGACCTGGTGGCCGTCGAGAATCTCAATCTCGATGTGCCCGCCGGGCAACTGTTCTGTTTTCTGGGACCCAACGGGGCCGGCAAAACCACCAGCATCAAGATGATGACCGGTCTACTGAAACCTCGGACGGGCCGCGTCACCATCTGCGGGATAGATATCGCCGTGGACCCCATCGCGGCTAAGCTCAAAATCGGCTACATCCCCGACATGCCCTATCTCTACGATCGACTCACCACGACGGAGTTCTTTCGATTCACCGGCGAGATCTACGACCTGGAGCGTGACCGTGTGGAGGCGCAGCTCGAAGAGCAGTTCAAGACATTCTCGCTGCTGGAGTACCGCAATGTACTGGTCAAAGATCTGTCCCACGGCCTGCGCCAGCGCCTCGTCTACGCCGCCACCTTTCTGCATGCACCGGAAGTGCTTTTCATTGACGAACCCCTGGTCGGCCTCGACCCCTATACGATCCGACTGATCAAGGACCTCCTGATAGAACGAGCGCGCGGCGGTATGACCATCTTTCTAACCACCCATATCCTCGCCTTGGCCCAAGATATCGCCGACCGCATCGGCATCATCCTGAAAGGACGCGTCGTAGCCCTCGGCAGCCTGGATGAGCTGATTGCCCAATCCGATGGTCATGACCTGGAGTCGGTATTCCTCAATTTGACATCGTCCGAGTACGAAGGCTAAAGCCCCTATGTCCATCTCACGAGGCATTATTCGAAAGGCCGGATGGCAGTTCCGCAATACGGGACGCATCCTGCGCGAGCAGTCGCCCTTCAAGGTCGTCTTCATCACGCTGTTTGCGCTCGGCTTTGAGGTGGGTCTATATCTCCTCTTTCTCGAAGGGTTCCACTTCCTCGACCAGCTCGGCGGTGCGGGCAGAATCATTCTTAATCACCTCTTCTCCCTCTTCTTCATGGGTATGGGGGCCATGCTCGTGATGTCGGGGATTGTGACGGGCTATTCAACGATTTTTCAGTCAGACGAGATCCCCTTTCTGGTAACACACCCTTTCACGACCTCGCGTATTGTGCTCTACAAGTTCCTGCAATCAGCCATGTACGCCTCGTGGTCGTTCGGGTTTGTGGTGATTCCCTTCGTGGCCGCCTACGCCTATTTTCTCAAATTCAGCCCCTTCTTTGCCCTCTGGACACTCCTCTTCTCAATCCCCTTTCTGCTGCTCTGTGCCGGCATTGGAACCGTGTTGGTTCTCATCCTGGTGCGATGGTCGCCTACAGGCCGCCTGCTCAAGCTCCTCTGTGCGGCCATCCCGATTGCGGGCTGTCTCTTTCTCTGGAGCGTGTGGCGGGAAACCTACGAGCCCGGCGCGGATGTGGAGTTCACACTCTCGAAGTTGATCCCAGGGCTGCGCCCGGCCACACATGAACTGACGCCAAGCTGGTGGGTCGCCACGGGCATTCTCTCCATGGCGCGCGGCGATGTCGTGCGGGGCGGGCTCCTATGGGTCGTCCTCGTCGCGAACGTGGGCCTCGTCGCCGTAGGGATCGAGTGGATCGGCAGCGTCACCTTCATGACCTCCTGGCGCAAGGTGATGGGGAGTCGTCGTCGCGGCCGCCATGCCGCGGTACTCTTCCCTTGGGCGGAAGGCCTGCTCGGAGGAGTTGATCGTGATATACGTGCCGTCGTTCTGAAAGACATTCGCATCTTCTTTCGCGATCCGGCCCAGTGGAGCCAGGCCCTCATTTTTTTCGGATTGCTGGGGCTCTACTTCTCCAATCTACGCACGTTCCGCTATCACGCCCTGCCAGATGCGTGGCGCAATACGATCAGCTTCCTCAACGTCTTCAGTGTCTCAGCCGTGGTCTGCTCACTGGGCTCACGATTCGTCTTTCCGCAGCTCAGTCTTGAAGGCCAAGGCTTTTGGGTGTTGGGCCTATCGCCCGTCAAGATGTCCCGCGTCGTGATCGCGAAGTTCATGCTGGCGGTGGTCGCGCTCCTACCGATCAGCACACTCCTCATGCTGCTGTCTGGCGCTATGCTTCAGACCGGTTGGGCCATCCGCCTCCTGGCGGTCGCCCTGGCAGGCTGTGTCTCGCTGGCCGTGGCAGGGTTGTCGACCGGGCTGGGAGCCGTCTTTATAGATCTTCGTTCCAAGAACCCGGCCGCCATCGTGTCGAGCTTCGGGGGCACGCTCAACCTGGTCTTCAGCCTCGCCTTCATGCTGCTGTCGATTGTCCCCTTCGGTCTGCTCCATCACCTGCGCATCAGTCATCTGCTCACCCCCACAAGCTGGAGGGTCTACATGGGCGGGCTCACCGTCTGGCTCATCGTCATCACCGGCCTGACCACCATCCTGCCCCTCGTCCTCGGCGCACGTAGCCTGGCCAAGCAGGATTTCTAGCCCGCAATCTGAAGTTGATCCCCTCCCCCAAAAGAGGATATGAGTAACGGAACAGGAGCGTAATAGATGATCACTGAACTAACGATTCCGCAGGTGGACCGGTTAGGCAAGGCCGGGACTGATTTTTTGGGTGTGCGCTATCCGCTCATATGCGGGGGGATGACATGGATCAGTGATTCATCTCTCGTCAAGGCGATGCACGACTGCGGCGGATTCGGTGTCCTTGCGGCCGGCAACATGCCGCCAGAGCTGCTCGAAGAGGAGATCGATCGCTGCAATGCCTTGGGCGGTCCCTACGCCGTCAACCTCATTACGATTGCCCCTCACTACGACGCACACCGCGCTATCGTGGTGGCCAAGGATGTGCCTTACGTCATTTTTGCCGGTAACTTCCCGAAGCGCCGGGCCGTCGAAGAGGTAAAGGCCGCAGGCAGCAAGACGATGTCCTTCGCCTCCACAATCTCGATTGCCGAGCAGCAGATTCGGTTTGGGGTCGACGCATTGCTGCTCGAGGGAAGCGAAGCTGGTGGCCACATCGGTCATGTCTCACTGACCATTCTGCTGCAGCAAGTCCTCTTCCACAACCCCGCTGTCCCTGTCTTCGTGGCCGGCGGCATTGCCACCGGCAAGATGATCGCCCACCTGCTCTTGATGGGAGCCGCGGGCTGCCAGATGGGCACGCGCTTCGTGATGAGCGAAGAGTGCCTGGCCCACCGATCATTCAAGGAACGTTTCGCCTCGGCGCGCGCACGTGAAGCGGTTTCAACCCCCGCCTATGATCGCGTACGCCTGCCCGTGGTCGCCGTACGTGCCCTCCAGAACAGGGGCATGCAGGAATTCGGCGACCTTCAGATGCGTCTTCTCAAACAGCTCGATAGCGGCGATATCAAGCGCGAAGAGGCACAGATGAAGGTTGAAGAGTACTGGATGGGCGCACTGCGCCGCGCCGTGATCGACGGGGATCTGGACGGCGGGTCACTCATGGCGGGGCAGAGTGTCGGACTTCTGGACAAGATTCAGCCTATGGCCGAGATCTTCAGTGAGCTTCTCAACGAGGCCGAGACCGAACTTAATCGCGTTCGTGATCTGTTTTGATGAGCCTGGCTACGGGGCCGTAGCGGAAACAGCATCCTGCAGTCCCGTTGAGACGTACACTACCCCATCCATCCCCACGATGATCGCCTCGACCCGCTTCTGGCGCTCCACCAGCGCCATCCCATCGGCGGGTCCCATTACGCAGAGAGATGTGGCGAGCGCATCGGCCAGCTCCGCGTTCTGTGCCACTACCGTGGCACTCATCGCGCCCGTGGCGGGATATCCCGTGCGAGGATCAAGGATGTGGTGATAACGTTTTCCATCGACCTCTACAAAGCGCTCATAATCGCCTGACGTGACGACGCAACTATTGGAGAGGCGCAGCACCGCCATGGCGTGATCGCGATCACGCGGGTGTTTAATCGCCACCTCCCATGGCGCACCGTGACGGGTCCCGAGGGCTTTCATGTCGCCGCCTGCATCGACCAGGGCATCCTTGACGCCGTGCTGTTGCAGAACCGCCATGGCCCGATCCACGCCGTATCCCTTGGCGATGCCCCCCAGTCCCAGCTTCATGCCCTTGAGCAGATGGACTCGATCATGTGCGGCATCAACGGTCACCCGATCCCCCCCTACCCTCTCCAGAGCAGCCCGAATGGCGGCGGCGTCAGGAATATGCGGCGGAGCGGCCTTGAAATTCCACAAGACGCCGGCCGCGGCAAAGGTAGGATCAAAAGCGCCGCCCGTCAGACGACAGAGAGCCAGCGAACGTCCGATGATGGCCGCCAGCTCATGCGGTACAGCAACCGGCTCCCCCGCCTGGTCGTTTAGAGCCGTCAGCGGAGAGGGACGCCAATCGGTCATCAGATCTTCGACACGTCGAATCTCCGTGATGGCCGCCTCAATGGCTCGATCCAACACCGCTCCATCTTCGCCGATAGCCACAATGCGCAGGCTGGTTCCCATGACCCCGAGATCGCGCTGGCGCTCCACGAGAGAGGGGGACGCCTGGCTGCTGCCACAGATCGCCAGTGAGAGCGCCACTGTGATACCCAGAGAGAGTCGAGATCGTAGTGCGTCAGTCATAAGTCGGAGCAGCGCAGAGCGCGCCGGGTTAGAATGTCCGGCGGTAGCCAAACCGGCCCAGCATCTGGTCGATGCCATCATCGCGTAAGATGTAGTCAAACGAGAAGTCATACTCGCTAAACTCTCCGGAATGCAGTGTCAGCATGCCGCCGAAGGAGTGAGCCGAGAACGCCCCCATGTCGGAGTCCTGCGTGCGATAGGTCTCCTCCGTCGTGAAGTGCTCACTAAAGGCGTCGGCTGCGGTCTGCGTGTAAAAGCGGTAGCGCAGACGGGAGCGCAGACGATTGTCGATCAACCAGCGATACCAGCGCGGCTCGAACGAGATGCCAGTCAGCCCCCAGCTATCCGCATAGACGCGACTGCCCAGTTCCAACGCATCACGCCTCGACACCGCCCGCCGGATGCGGCCGAATACAGCCCCGCGCACCAGCGAATCTTCCAGCTCCTCGGTGATTTCACGGCCCGGTGCGTTCCCCACCAGATTGGGATTCGGCATGAGGGTATCCTCGATCACCACCGCGTTGAAAGGTGATTCCAGGAAGCCCGATTGCAGCGTCAGGACACCGCCATATTCCATATGTGTCACAGGATTGATCACCTGGTAGAGATTGATCTGTCCCGTCAGGGAGATGCGATTGTCCGTGCCCTCCTGAATACCGTTGAAGCGGATCAGGTCGAGCTGATCGAAAAAGCCGTTCAGCGCGAATTTAACAGAGGAATTACCATCGGCCGCCGTCCGCGTATAGTCACCACCCAGACCGAGGGAGTTGTAATCATATTCCGTAGAGATATGGCCGAAGAGGCCCCATGCATTCTGCTTGTCGGACTGTCGACGAATGCCGCCCTCGATTGAGGCGTAGTAGTCACCCGACGCCCCGCTTTGCTCCTCAAACTTGCTCAGCCGATCGATCGATGCGCTCGACACATAGTCAAAGGCTAACTTGGCCCAGGCCATCGTCCGGTCCGAGACGTTGTAGTTGAATATCAAGGCCGGCTCAATGATGGTGGAGGCCTCATCCAGGAAGGGATTACCGTCCGTGCCGCCATCCGAGTTGTTGTAGAAGGAGAGCCCAAACTCCACTGATCCATGCCCGGCATCCCCCTCCAACGCCGGGGTCCCCCCTGCTGCGATAGAGAGCATAAGCAGGCAGATCAATCCCATTGTGCGATAGGTGTTCAGTAGCATCCGCACCCTCCTCCCGCCGACGAGCCAAAGGCACCGACACTACCCTCGCGGGAGTAATAGACCTTCTGATAAAAATGCGACTCTGTCCCCGACTCCTCAAATTTCATCTGAGGATCCTGTAGCCGCACCTTCTCGTAAATAGCTACCGAGCGACACCCTGACGCCCCCAGCAAAGCCACAACCGCAGCCACCATCAACACAACAGATTTCATAAAGCATTCCCCGTCTATCGGCGACGAAAGCCAAGCTAGATCGTTCCAGAACAGTCGTCAAATAAAAGATGAGGGGTATTCAACCTTTTTGGGGTTACCCCCGCTGCGATGGACGACACGAAGACGGCTCCGTGCCGCCGTGAACGCCATGGTTGGAGCCCCTCCCCTTCGGATGTTCCTGGGTGAATACGTTTATTATTGAACGATACAACCGCTCATGAGAGCATCCCCTATCTCTGTAAAGAACGGCGACGATATGACTCCGGAAATCACACTATTGTGCGGCACCGCAGCCACGATTGGCGTGCTTCATACATTGTTTGGGCCAGATCACTATCTGCCCTTCATCGTCATGAGCCGCGCCCGGCGTTGGTCGCTGACCCGTACCGCCGTCATTACGCTTCTGTGCGGTATCGGGCACGTCTTCAGCTCTGTGCTGCTGGGGTTGGTGGGTGTTGCCTTTGGTATTGCCCTCACGCGGCTGGAAGCCTTTGAGGGACTGCGCGGCAATCTGGCGGCCTGGCTCCTGATTGGATTTGGTCTGGCCTACTTCGCATGGGGCATCCGTCACGCCGTCCGGAACCGCCCGCACAAGCACATCCATGCCCATGGCGATGGCGAGCAACACGTCCACCAGCACGTGCATCAGTCCGAGCACTCGCATCTGCACGGTGCCTCATCCAAGAACCTGACGCCCTGGATCCTCTTCACCATCTTTGTCTTCGGCCCCTGCGAGCCGCTCATCCCCATCCTGATGTATCCGGCCGCGCGTAGCAGCATGCCCGGTATGATCCTGGTCGCCTCCGTCTTCGCCCTGACGACGATCACCACCATGCTAACCGTCGTCATGCTCTCCGCCTGGGGCGTCTCCTTCGCCCGTCTTGGCCCCCTCGAGCGCTACACCCACGCCCTCGCCGGCGCCGCCATCTGCATCTCCGGCCTCGCCATCCAGTTCCTGGGACTCTAGCGATGGCAAATCATCTCTCCGGGGCTGGCAAGACTCCCGTCCCCATCCTAATCATAATCATGCTCGTAATCGTAATCGGTTTAGCAGCGTCATATAGCAGAGGAGACACGAACCGCTGATGCACGGAAACGCGGAGCCCTCTTCGCCCAAGGGTTACTCCGAGGCCAAAGGAGAGGTCGCGAAAATCGGGTGCGGCGAATACGCCGCCCTCAATACTTCACCGCTGTCCCCGGGATAAGAAGGAGGCCTTGGAGGGGGGGAATTGGTCGGGGTGCGGGGATTCGAACCCCGGACCTCTTGCTCCCGAAGCAAGCGCGCTACCAGGCTGCGCTA
>JABMPJ010000184.1 GCA_013203785.1 Lentisphaerota bacterium
CCTATATGGCAATTATGCACCACTCCGGCCATCTCAGATGAAATACCCCTGAAGGCGGGCGAGATCACGTGGAGAGATGTTGACACTGCTCCATGATTGTGAGACAAGTCACCGGCATTATGGCGACGTTAAGGATACAAATCGAGGGGGCCGAGGATCACGTCATCACAATCGATCAGGATGAGATGATCTTGGGTCGAGCGGCGGACAACGCGATCACGATCGACGATCCGGCCGCTTCATCGCGCCACTGCGCCATCCTGCGTCAGGGCAACCGCTACACGTTGCGCGATCTCAACTCCACCAACGGTTCTTACCTTAATGGTGCCCAGATTACCGAAGTGCCGCTCGCGCCGGGCGATGTCCTCACCGTGGGTAGCGTGCGCATGCTTCTCGAAGGCGATGACATCCAAACCGGCTCCACGCCTGCACCAGAGACCGGTCCGCAAGACACCATTCGTACTGGCCCCATACGCAGCACCCCACCCGAGTTTGGGGTGCGCAAAAATCGCACAGGCATGTGGGTAGCCGTCGGAATCATCATAGCCCTCGGCTTGGCAGGCCTGATCACTTGGTTTGTCCGCGGCGTGATGGGCTAGCTGCCGACCACGACTACCGCCCCTGACCGCAATCACCACACCTGGCGGCTGAAAAACGTTGACGCGGTCCACCAGAGCACTACTATTCGAGGGTTTTGGGGCTAAACCCATTCAACAGCGAAACAAACAGATAACGGCCTAAGGAGGCAAACGATGGCACTTATTGATTTTGGCGGCGAAAAAGAGAACGTGGTTATGCGAAAGGAGTTCTCTCTCGCCAGAGCACGCAAGGCGTTGAAGAACGAGGTCGTTGCCGTGATCGGTTACGGCGTTCAGGGCCCGGCCCAAGCGCTTAACATGAAAGACAACGGCATCAACGTCATCATCGGACAGGCCAAGTCATTCAAGAAGGACTGGAACCGCGCCAAGAAGGACGGTTGGGTCCCCGGCGAGACACTCTTTACGATCGAAGAAGCCGCCGAGCGGGGCACCATCATCATGATGCTCGTGGCCGACGGCGCGATGAAGCCGGTCTGGAAACTGGTCGAGCCCTTCATGAATGAAGGCGATGCGCTCTATTTCTCACACGGCTTCGGACTGGTCTACAACGACCTCACCAAAGTCATCCCCCCCGCCAACATCGATACGCTCCTCGTCGCCCCCAAGGGATCCGGCACCTCCGTGCGCCGCAACTTTCTGGCCGGTGTGGGTATCAATTCCAGCTACGCCGTGGGACAGGATTTCACCGGTCGCGCCGAAGAGCGCGCCAAGGCGATCGGCATCGCGGTTGGCTCGGGCTACCTCTTCCCGACCACCTTCGAGAAGGAAGTCACGAGCGACTTGGTCGGTGAGCGTGGCATCTTGATGGGTGCCTTGGCGGGTGTCATGGAGGCCCAGTATGACGTCCTGCGCGCCAACGGACACAGCCCCAGCGAAGCCTTCAACGAGACCGTCGAAGAGCTGACCCAGAGCCTGATCCGTCTGGTGGACGAAAACGGCATGGACTGGATGTTCTCCAACTGCTCGGCCACCGCCCAGCGCGGCGCGCTCGACTGGCGTCCCAAGTTCAAGAAGGCCACACTGCCGGTCTTCAAGGATCTCTACAAAGCCGTCGCCACCAAGAAGGAAGCCGCGCGCGTGGTCCGCACCTGCGGCAAGAAGGATTACAAGGAAGGGCTCACGAAGGAGCTGGACGCGATTGGCCAGTCCGAGATGTGGCGTGCCGGTGCTGCGGTTCGCGCCCTGCGTCCGCACGAAAAGGCGAAGGTCATCACCAAAGAGACCAAGGGTGTGGGCGGTCGCAAGGCCAACTAGTCACCTTGGGAACATTTCCGCGGCCAGGCCGATCATCCGATCGCCGGGCCGCTTTCTTTTTGGGGTAACCTTGAACTTGCCACCCCAACAGCGTACTCTCGCCACCATGAAACGTTTGCTAGCCTATTGCGGCCTCGTGGCCCTGCTCGTGGCGACCGGGTGTCGCCCCGCCCACCAGCCCACTCCAACAGGCCCACTGCGCATCGTCTCGCTGGCGCCAAGCCTCACCGAAAGCCTCTGCGCCATCGGTGCAGGCGACCTGCTCGTGGGGCGCACCTCGGCCTGCAACTACCCCCCCGATATCACGGCCACCATCCCCATCATCGGGGGCTTTGGGCACCCCTCCCTCGAGCTTCTCGCCGCGGCGCGTCCCACCCTCGTCCTCGATGTCGATCTGATTGACGAGGGCATCACTACACAGATCAGGTCGCTGGGCATTCCCCATCGCCGTATCGCGTGCGACTCGCTGGATGACATTGCGCCCATGCTCCGCGAGCTGGGCGACATCACAGGACACCAAGCCGAGGCCGAGGTCCTGGCCCAAGAACTGACCCGTACGATCAATACCGCGCGGGCCGAGATTACGACACCCCTCGCCTATCGCCCCTCGGTCTATGCCGAGGTCTGGCACGATCCTCTGACCACCATCGGTCGCGACACCTTTCTGGCTGGATTGGTGGCCTTGGCTGGCGGACGCACCATCGCCGCCTCGGTGGATAAGCCCTACTTTCAGATCGCGCCAGAAAGCATCCTGTCTGAGAATCCAGACCTGATCCTCTGCCTCTACATGGGACCCAGTCAGGGCGCCGTCGAGGCGGTCAAGGCGCGACCGGGCTGGCAGCACATCAATGCCGTGCGCAACGACTGTATCTTTGCTGACCTTGATAACGACGTGCTGTTGCGGCCCGGCCCCCGCCTAATCGAAGGACTGCAGGCCCTACGCGCCTGCATCGCCAACGTGCCCGGAGGGCAGATGCCATGAGCTGTCCCACCGTCCAATCGCCCCGCACCGATGCGCTTCGCCTGGGAGGCCTGATTGTCGTCGGGATTATTCTCCTCCTGTTCTGTGTCCTGAGCGGTCCCTCCGGATTTGGCGTCCCCGCCCTCAGCACGCCCGTCGGGCGCGCCATTCTCTCCCTTCGTCTCAACCGTATCGCGGCTGGGCTGGTGGTGGGTGCCGCGCTCTCTTGCGCTGGCGTTATTTTTCAGGCCCTCCTGCGCAACCCCCTTGCCGAGCCCTATATTCTTGGCGTCAGCAGTGGGGCTGGCCTCGGTGCCGCCTGCGCCATTTTGACCGGACTGGGCGCCGCCGTCACTTTCCTGCTGCTACCCGTGGCGGCCTTCATCGGCGCCCTGATCGCGCTGCTGGTCGTTCTGGCCGTGGCCGGTGGTACACGCGCCTCAGTGTACAACCTCATCCTCAGCGGCGTGATTGTGAGCGCCCTGGCCTCGAGCATTCTGATGTTTCTGATCACCACGGCCTCGCATGAAGCGCTGCACGATGTGATCTGGTGGATGCTCGGCAATCTGCAACCGACCTCGCACGTCCAGCTCATCATTACCGCCATCGCTGTGCTAATCGGTGTCGTGATCGCCTGGCTGATCGCCCCGCAACTGGATGCGATGACACTGGGGAGCGAAGTCGCCCATCACATCGGCATACGGACGGGCTGGATGACCGCCCTTGGGCTCGTGCTCGGCAGTCTACTGGCCGCGGCGGCCGTATCGCTGGCGGGCCTGATCGGCTTTGTGGGGCTCGTGGTTCCGCACGTCATGCGTAGCTTGCTTGGGCCCACGCACCGGCGACTGATTCCAAGCACAGCCATTGCAGGCGGAATATTTCTGGCCGTGTGCGATGCAGTGGCGCGAACGCTTCTGGCACCACGTGAAATACCCGTCGGTGTTTTGACCGCCCTGTGTGGCGGCCCCTTCTTTTTGGCGATCCTGAAGCTACGCGGCCGCAAGGGGTGGATTGAATGAGTGCCCCTGCCCTACTCTTCAGTGACGTCTGCGCCGGGTACCGCCGCGTCCCGGTTTTTGAGAAACTCTCTTTCTCCATCCCACCGGGCACGCTCTGCGGCGTAATCGGCCCCAATGGCTGCGGCAAAACCACGCTGATCCGCGCCGCAACAGGCCTGCTGCCCCACACCACGGGCCGCGTCTCACTTTTTGGCACAGACATCCGCAAATTGAGCGCTGCGGAAAGAGCCCAGTGCGTCGGGGTGGTACCCCAAGAACTGAGTACCCCCATGGCCTTTACAGTCGAGGCGATTGTATCCATGGGACGCACGCATGCGCTCGGTCGACGCCGCGCCCTCTCGGCCGAAGACCATCGCATCGTCGACCAGGCCATGGTCTACACCGACGTCATGGAGATGCGCCATCGTCCTTTTCCTGAACTGAGCGGCGGCGAGAAACAGCGCGCCGTGATCGCCATGGTGCTGGCCCAACAGCCACGTATGATCCTGATGGATGAAGCGACCTCGCACCTCGATATCAACCACGCCCTGGAAGTCATGCAGATCGTCGAGCGCCTCAACCGTGAGGCCGGCGTCACGATCCTCATGGTGAGTCATGATTTGAACGTCGCAGCCGAATTCTGCAAACGGCTGCTCCTGCTCGATGGCGGCCAGCTCGTCGCTGACGGTCCCCCCTCGGACGTCTTGACCGAGGAGGCGTTGCGCCGCGTCTACCACTGCGACGTGCGTGTCCAATCCAATCCGGCCAGCGGCTCGGTGGTCGTCACGCCCAGCCCCCGGCTGGCTCCCGAGCAGAGCGGCAAAGGTATACGCGTGCACTGCATCGCGGGCGGTGGCAGCGGCGAAGAGATTATGCGCCGCCTGGTGCTGTGCGATTACAGCGTTACCTGCGGTGTGCTCAACGAGGGCGACAGCGACGGCCAGACCGCCCAAGCGCTCGGTATTGACTGCATCATGGAGCAGCCCTTCTCCGCCGTGAGCGCCAACGCCTTTGTGGCTGCCGAGACCTCCGTGCAGGAGGCGAACGCCGTGATCGTCTGCCCTACCCCCTTCGGCAGCGGTAATGTCGTCAACCTCGAACTGGCCGAACGCGCCCTGACCCACCAAGTCCCCGTCTTCCTGGCCGCGGGTATCGCCGAGCGGGACTACACCGCGGACAAGAGCGCCACAGCGCTGGCGGCACGTCTAAAAGAACAGGGCGCCCAGGAGTGGCAGACCACTGCCGACCTGTTCGCCCTGCTTGTACGTACGAACGCGAATGCCCCTACAGCGTGATTCGCACGCCACCGTACCCCGAGATACCGGGCGTACCGAAACCGGAGAGTTCCTCGTATTCCTCATCGAAGAGGTTCTCGACACGACCGAAAAGTGTCATATTCTCACAGAGACGCCACGAGGCCGCCAGGTCAACCACGACGTAACTGGGCAGGTCTTCGCTCACGGTCATGAACTCCGTCAGACTGTAGTAGGCATCTTCGCGTTCGCCTACGTAGATGCCCGTCAGGGAGAGCGTGATATCGTCACCGCAGCGATAGGCAATATCAGCCGAAGCACGGTGACGCGGACGGCGCGAAAGCTTTTTGCCCGCTTCGCCCTCGCTGTCAGTGTAGGTATAGGAGCCACCGATGCTCAGGTCCTCACAGAGATCCATGCGCGCCGAGCACTCTACGCCACGGATCGTGGCGACCGACTGATTGACATAACCGTCCACGAAATCGATCAGATCCTCGTATTCACTGTCAAAATAAGTCACCCCCACCGTGACGCGGTCATCCGCCAAGCGCTGCTCAATGCCCGCATCCCAACTGGTACTGGTTTCTGGCATGAGTTCAGCGTTTCCGATCACGCCGAAGGCCGAAGCCGGTGCGTAGAGCTGATAGAGGGAGGGAGCCTTGAAGCCCGTCCCATAGCTGCTTTTGAGCCGCATACCGATCTCATCAAGCTTCAGAGTCGCGCCCACGCGCCCAGTCACCTCGTCACCAAACGTGTCGTGGTCATCCAAGCGGATTCCGGCAACCAACACCAGGTCACCCATGTGCAGCCTGTCTTCGGCGAAAAGGCTCTTGATGTCACTGTCGACCTCCGGCAGCGAATCGGTCTCGGCCGTTTCCTGCTCGATCTCCACACCGGCTGACAGGACGTTCATATCCTTGTAATAGAGGTCGTGTTGCCAGCCCGCCTTAAGGAGCGAGGAATCAAACCAGTTGGCGCCCCAGGTCGACATGAAGTCACGACGGTGCGAGGTCGTCGAAGCGCTCAACCGTTGCTGCCACTGCGAATCCAGGAGTCCCAGTTTAGCGCTGCCCCCAAAAAAGAAGCGTTCGGAGTCGGCCACGTTGTCGAGCGCGTCTCCACCCGCCCCGGCACCATCGTCATACTCAACACTGTCCTTGCTGTAGCGCGCCACGAAATCGAACGAGAGATTCTCGCTGGGGGTGATGCCGAATCGGCCCGACAGGCCGGTACGGTCAAATCCATCCTTCTCTGTGTTTCCGTCAGCCTCGTTTGCGGCCGAAATGCCCTCCGAGTCGACGCGCGTAGCTGTAAAAGCATAGTCCACGATGCCCGTACCACCCGATACCGCGAGTGATTCACGATAGGTCTCGAAGGAGCCAGCCTCAGCCGTCAGATTGACCTGCGGCGCGCCCTTGCCCTTGCGGGTTATGACGTTCACCACGCCGCCCATGGCATCGGATCCGTAGACAGCGCTCTGCGGGCCGCGCAACACCTCGACGTGATCGATATCCGCCACGTCCAATAGCGTCAGGTCACCGCTGCGTCCGATCAGCGAGGGATCGTTCACCTCCATACCATCGATCAGATAGAGTACATGCTCCGGCTTCGCTCCCCGGATATAGAGGCTGGCCGTCTGCCCCGGCCCACCGTTACGCACTACATGCACGCCCGGAACCAGCCTTACGGCTTCAGGCAACGTCGTCACCTGCAGCCGCTCCAGCTCGGCACCGGAGATCGACGTCACTGAACTGGCCACATCTTCGGATGCCATCGGCACCCGGCCGGCACTGACCACAATCTCGGCCAGCGACACATTTGCGAGCGCCAACCAGGCACCCAGAACCCATACGATACTGCTTCTCATCGAACCCCCGCCTCTCTTGACTTTTTTTGGCGTCCCGTCGCGGGACACTGTTAGTGAATTGGCCAGTCCTGCTAAGCGTGAGCACAAAAAAGACCCACGCACCTTCTTGGGAGAAAGCGCGAGGGTCTGATACAGTGATGCAGCAGCCTCATTCACTCCTATGATCCGCGAAGGAGCAGGAACCCGCCGGTTATCCTGGTAATGAGCACGAGCAGCAACGTCTTCTGACTTTCTCCCGGTGGGGGCGGCCTTCCTGCTTCGCTTAGAAAACAGTGGCTCTCCATGGCCCACAACGTTCCCCACATGCAGACCATGCATGCGGAGAGAGATTACAGCGGCGCGACCGTGTCTGACTCTCACAGACTTCCGTTCGCTCCCCGTGGAAACATAAGTTAGGTCAAAGAACAATCAACGCGGCCGAAACTACAGAGCCGCAGGAACGCCGTCAACATTTTTTAAAAAAATCTCCACGAAGCCGCTGCCCAGACCCGCCGATCCGGCGCAGGGAGATCAACATAAGAGCCAAATGAGTCGTTCCAGAGATTGTCAACGCCGATGCGCACCACCATGCCATCCGGACGCGGAGCATACCACTGGAGTGCCAAGCGCCCGTCCACACCGCTCGCGTCCGCTTCACGCGCCTCGGTTTCGCTGTGATGGTATAGCGTCTGACCGACCGAAAGCCGCCAGCTCTCTGCCAGTTGCCAATCCAGGTCGAGCGACAATCGGTGCTGCGCGTAGTCCAGCACGTAACGGGAGGCATACACATCCCAATCATGCTCCTTTTCGATCCAGGTATAACCGGTCCGCAATCGGAAATTCTCGCCCAGCCGCTGGGCGGCACTGCACTCGACGCCCCAGGTCGAGACCGTCCCCAGGTCCGTGGCGGTCCAGCGTGCCGTCTCCTCTGTGAGCTTGATCCAATCAACCGCGTTCTCGGTCTCGCGGTGGAACAGACTCACAGAGGTGGCCGGTCCACGCGTCGGCTGGGAACGCCAGCCACACTCCGATTTGCGAGAACGACCTTTTTCCAGGCCCGCATTGCCCAGACTGCCCGGTGAGTCGTAGTTCAACTCGGTATAGGAAGGCTCATGCATCGCCTCGGTGTAGGAGGCGAAGAGCTCTTGATGCCGACCGACTTGCCATTCGACGCCGACGTGTGGCAGCACGACGCCATCACCGTCCGAAAAAATCTCGCCCGTGACGCCAGCCGACACGCGCAGGTCATCGCCCTGCCAGCGCGGCATCAGCAACACCGTATTCCGCTCGCGGTCATGCTCACCGAGAGCGCCGTTCACACCTTCGTAGGAAAAGGCCGCCCGCCATAGCCATGACCACGTCTCGTTGAGCTCCTCACGCCCATCTACCGTCACGCCGCTCATGCGTGAGCGATGGCGGTTCTCAAACGGCTTGGCGGGATCGATGAAGAGCAGGTAGTGATCCTCCAGCGATCGCCACAGTCCGGTCACACGGCGATAGGGCCCGTCCAAATCACCACGCCGCACAACGCCCAGAACCATCACATCGTCCACATCCTCGAGGGCGGCCCACTTGGGCGAGACGCCGTAGTAGCCGCGCGCGCCAAATTCCTTGTGTGACGCCCCCACCATGAGGTCAGAGGACCATGGGCCCTGTCGGGACTTGAAGGTGGCACCCCCGCCGGCTCGCTCCATGTCATTGTCAGGGTAGTCCACCGCCGTCGCCTCTTCGTGATACCCGAAGCCGCCCACACCGATACGCCCTTCGTCGGACTCCTGCAGGAGCCGTTCGATCCAACCGGCCTGCCACGCCGATCCCTGCTGACCCAGACCGAGATCGATGTACCCGCCCGATCGCGGATCCTGACTCACCACCGCGATGCCGCCAGCCGGATGCGTCGTCCCGCGCTCCACCTGTTCCATACCGGTCGCCACGACCGGGTCGGCGAAAATCACCGATGGCAGCGGGAGTTCGGCATTAAAATGCTCTGTTTGAGGGTTGCGCAGGGCCATGCCCTCAAGAATCAAACCGGCCTCACTGAAACTGCTTCCCCGAATAGAAATATCCGATTGCACGTCCGTTCCGCCCTGCCGATTCAGCGCTACGCGCGGATCCCGCTCCAGGGATGCTACAACCGAATCAGAGCGCCCCGGCATGATCAGCCGCCGTGCGCGCACCTCAACAACATCGTTGCTGAGAACTGCCGCCTGCAACACCATGCTGGACGACATCAGCATCCCTATCACCACTGCCTCGACCCTTTGCCACTTCAGATTCATAGCGCTCATCCCTTTCGTTTAATGACTTATAAGGTGAGCAGTATACTTATTTATGAAGGGCCGTCCATGACGTTTCGCAGGGGGAGGTAGGGAGGCGGCCTAGCAAAGCCAGCCGTAGAAGAGACCTACTCTTCGAGAATATAGGTGTAGCGGCTGTTGGCGGCGATTTTGCGGAAGAGACCCGAGCTCAGGTCACCGTCATCCAGAATTTTATCGAGAGACTGCATCGTCTTCTCGCTGGCCGTCGCACCGAAGATGGAGATACCGGCATAGGGATAGCTATCGGGGCCCTCCCAGTTATAGAACCCCCCCACCGCGGTTTCCTCGACCCATTTATCCGCATTGAGGTACTCTTCCATAGCCGTGTTGGGCAAATGATATGGCAACGGCATGTGAGAGTCGGGCGGATACTGGCCCCGCTCCATCGCATAGAGATCAAACGCTGCGGAGAATTGCTTGAGATCGTTCGCGATGCGCGTCAATTGAGTCTGGGTCCGTGCTTTACTCAGGCCCGGCATCGCCAGGGCGGACAGCAGCGCAATCGTCAGCACGACGATCATGATCTCAACGAGCGTAAACCCAGAACGCTTCCCCATTAGCCCCTTCTCACTCACAGCAGCAGAATCCCTTCACATATATGATACATTGACTTAGATTCCCCAAACTTGGCCGGTCTGTAAAGAATATCCAGCCCAGCCGCCGAACCATTTGGGTCTCATGTGAAGCATAAATCATGCCCACCTTCGCCACACACAACAGACAGTGGGGGCGGAGCTGGGGGGGGGGCGAGATGCAGTATGTCGCCAATTTCTCTATGGACCCTCTCGGTGCAGGTTGTTACTGTACCGGCCTGCTAACGAGGAAATGTAAGACAATGGTGACATATAATTTCTCACATCTGCAACAGCTGGAAGCGGAATCGATCCACATTATTCGAGAGGTCGCGGCCTCCTTCGACAAACCGGTCATGCTCTATTCGATCGGCAAAGATTCGTCAGTGATGCTGCGCCTGGCGCAGAAGGCCTTTCATCCGGCACCCATCCCCTTCCCTCTGATGCACGTCGACACGACGTTCAAGTTCAAAGAGATGATCGCGTTCAGGGAGCACATGATGAACGAGGTTGGCTTCGATCTCCTCGTCTGGATCAATCAGGACGGCGTGGAGCGCGGCATGAACCCCTTTACATTCGGCTCCGAAGAACACACGCGCGTCATGAAGACCGACGGCCTCAAGCAGGCTCTGGACCACTACGGTTTTGACGCGGCTTACGGTGGGGCCCGGCGCGACGAGGAGAAATCACGCGCTAAGGAGCGCATTTACAGTTTCCGTGACCGATTCCATCAGTGGGACCCCAAGAACCAGCGCCCCGAGCTCTGGAACCTCTATAACAACCGGGTTCACAAGGGCGAAAGCATCCGCGTCTTCCCGCTCTCAAACTGGACCGAACTCGACATCTGGCTCTACATCATGCAGGAAGAGATCCCCATCGTTCCGCTCTATTTCGCCGCCGAGCGCGAGGTCGTGGAACGCGATGGGAACCTGATCATGGTGGATGACGACCGCCTCCCGCTGAAGCCGGGCGAAACGCCCCAACGCCGTCGGGTCCGTTTTCGAACTTTGGGCTGTTATCCCCTCACCGGTGCCGTTGAGTCGGAGGCCGATACGCTGCCGAAAATCGTGCAGGAGATGCTGCTGGCCAAGACCTCAGAGCGACAGGGCCGTGTTATTGATTCAGACAAATCAGCTTCCATGGAAGATAAAAAGCGGGAGGGGTACTTCTGATGTTGGACAGCCCAAACACCGCCGTGCCCACAACCGAGGCCGAGGTTATCCAATATCTCAAGCGCCACGGAGCCAAGGACATGCTCCGCTTTCTGACCGCCGGTAGTGTCGACGATGGAAAATCCACCCTGATCGGACGTCTGCTTTACGACTCCAAGATGATCTACGAGGATCAACTCGCCGCCGTGATTGAGGCCTCCAGCATTCATGGTACAACCGACACCGACTTTGACCCCGCCCTGCTGACGGATGGCCTCAAGGCCGAGCGCGAGCAGGGAATCACGATTGATGTGGCCTATCGCTATTTCTCAACCGACAAGCGAAACTTCATCATCGCCGATACCCCAGGCCATGAACAGTACACCCGCAACATGGCCACCGGCGCCTCCACCTGCGACCTGGCCGTCATCTTGGTGGACGCACGCCACGGGGTACTCGAACAGACGCGCCGCCACAGCTTTATCGCCAGCCTTCTCGGTATCCGTCACTTGGCGGTCTGCATCAACAAGATGGACCTGGTCGACTACTCGCAGGAGACCTACGAACGGATCCGCCACGAATACGAAGGCTTTGCCGCCAAGTTACAGGGCGTCGACCTGCACTTCATTCCCATTTCGGCCCTGCGCGGCGACAACGTTGTGGATCCCAGCGAGCATATGCCGTGGTACCAGGGCGGCTCACTGCTCTACTATCTTGAGACCGTCCCCGTATCCACCGATCGCAACCTGATCGACATGCGCTTCCCGGTGCAGTATGTCCTGCGTCCCGACCTCAACTATCGCGGCTACTGCGGGACGATTGCTTCCGGCGTCCTGCGCACCGGCGATGAAGTCGTGGCCCTGCCCTCCGGCCGACGCACCCGCGTGGCATCCATCACCACTTACGAGGGCGACGTCGCCGAAGCGTTCCCGCCCATGGCCGTGACCGTTACGGTCGAGGATGAGGTAGACGTCAGTCGCGGCGACATGCTCACGCACGTCAACAACCGGCCGCATGTGGCCCAGGACTTCGAGGCCATCGTGGTGTGGATGAACGAAGAACCCCTTAAGCTGAACGGGTCCTACCTGATCAAATCCACCACCAACCTCGTACCGGCGGCGATCACGGATCTACGATACCGTTTCGACATCAACTCGCTCCACCGCTTGGAGGCGAAGACGTTGCAGGTCAACGAGATCGGCCGCGTTGCGATTTCTGCTCATCGGGCGATCTGTTTTGATCCCTACACGCGCAACCGTTCGACCGGCGCCTTCATCATCATCGACCGCAGCACCAATGCAACCGTCGGCGCTGGCATGATCCTTGATCAAGGAAAGAGTGCCAGGGAAACCACCCCTGCCACCGCAGAACCCAAGAGCACCCACATCCGACGCGAGGTCAGCCATGTCTCCCCCGCTGAACGCGCGGGACTGCTCAAACAGAAAGCGGCTACGCTCTGGCTGACCGGCCTGAGCGGCTCAGGCAAGTCGACGATCGCCCAGGCACTTGAGCGCGCCCTCTTCGACCGCGGCCAAGCCTGCTTCATTCTGGATGGCGACAACATCCGTCACGGTCTCAACCGCGATCTCGGCTTCAATGCCTCTGATCGCACCGAGAACATCCGGCGGGTCAGCGAAGTGGCCAGCCTCTTGAACGATGCAGGCCTACTCGTGATTACCTCGTTCATCTCGCCCTACCGCGACGACCGTGCCAAGGCACGCGAAATCGTGGGGCCCGAGCGCTTTATCGAAGTCTTTGTAGACACCCCGCTGGAGACCTGCGAGCAGCGTGATCCGAAGGGGCTCTACCAGAAAGCCCGTGCCGGGGAGATCGCACAGTTCACAGGCATCGATGCCCCCTACGAAGCCCCGGAAGAGGCCGAGATTACCCTATCGACCGCGACAACCCCAGCCGCAGAGAGCGCGGCACGCATCATCGCATTCATGGAGCGGCAACATCTGTTCCCTGCCAGGTAGGGCGAGCTCTCCGAGCGAGCCGGAGCGTCAGCAATACGTCTGAACGCCCCACCACACCACGTGCATCACGCCCAGACCATACAGACTGGAGGCCACGTCATCGAGGACGATGCCCGGGCCTCCGGGGATATTCTGCATCTGGCGGGCCGGGGTGGGCTTCCAGATATCCAAGCCGCGATGCACCACGAAGCCAACCGCCAGCGGCCAGAGGTAGGGCGCATCCATCCATGGTATACCGATCAGACAGAGCGGTAGCGTAACATATTCATCCGCCACGACCCGCCCATCGTCCTTTTTGCCGAACACCTTCTCGGCCGTGTCACACACAGGAATGGATGCCACGATCATCAGGAGCACCACGACGCTCTGCCAGACCCACGAGAGTGGTGCCAGCAAAAAGCAGAGCGCCACGCCAATCAGACTGCCCACCGTGCCCGAGGCCACCGGGCTGAGCCCTAAGCCAAAGCCCGTGGCGAGGAGAACCGCCGCTTTCTTCCATAGTCCATTCATAACTTCACAAACCTGTATTTGAGGATGCACCACAGCGCACGGACACCGTCACGCCATGTGATCTTTTTGCCCTCTTCGTAGCTGCGGCCGTAATAGGCGATCGGTACTTCGTAGACACGCCAGCGTTTGCCGCGCGCAATCTTGGCCGTGATCTCGACTTCGAATCCAAAACGATTTTCCTGGATCCGCAGCCCCTCCAGGACCTCGCGTTTGAACATTTTGTAGCAGACTTCCATATCGGTCAGGTTCATGTCCGTCATCATGTTGGAGAGCAGGGTCAGGAGGCGGTTGCCCATCGAGTGCCAGAAGTAGACCACCCGGTGCGGGCCGCCACCCAGGAAGCGAGAACCATACACCACATCCGCATGTCCATCCCGAATGGGCCCCAGCAGCTGCACCATGTCAGCGGGGTCATACTCCATGTCGGCATCCTGGATCACCACCACGTCCCCAGTGGTACAGGCAAAGCCGGTGCGCAACGCCGCGCCTTTGCCCTGGTTCACCTCGTGATACCTGACCGTCCACTCCATGTGCTCGGCCGCGAGTTTCCTTAGTAGGTCGGCTGTGCCGTCGGAGGAGCAATCATCCACCAGGATGAGCTCCTTCTCCACGCCCAGCTCCACGTCCATGACACGCTGCAGAAGCTGCTGCAGCGTTTCAACTTCGTTGTATACAGGTATAACGATAGAAAGCTTCATGCGTCACCCTAGCTTGACCGTTGAGCCGTGGCAGAACCGGTGGCCATTAGACGGTCGGTTCACCCAGCTCATGTTCCATTAGAGGGCCTCCCATGATGGAGGTCCCACCATCCACCACCAGCACCTGTCCCGTGATCTTGGAGGCCAGTGGTCCCAGCAAAAAAACGACCGCATTGGCGACGGCCTGTTTGTCCTCCCGCGTATCCCACGGCAGCGGACTCGAGGCCTGCCACAGCTTTGTCAGGCTGCCGAAGCCGGGAATCTTGCTGGCCGCCTTGGTGAAGAGCGGACCAGCCGATACCGCGTTGCAGCGCACCTTGTCGCGACCATGTCGCCGCGCCAGGGCCCGTACCAACGCTTCCAGCGCAGCCTTCTGCACACCCATCCAGTTGTAGTGTGGATAGACATGAGCCGTGTCAAAGGTCATCGCCACCATGGCGCCACCACCCTGCATGGCTGGCACAGCGTGGCGCGCCACGGTGGCCAGCGAAACGCAGCTGATGTGATGCGAAAGCAGGATGTCATCCGTCGCCTCGGTGTGAAACTCCTCGCCCAGGCAGGTGCGTGGGTTGGCGAAGGCGATCGAATGCACGACTCCCGCGACCGGAGCCAGCTCAGCAAAGACATCGCGTACCTGCTCGTCCTTTGTGATGTCACAAAAGCGCAGATCCAGTCCGGCTTTCTCTTCATCCGTCAACGATTTGCTGGAGTCGAGGAAGCGCCGCTTGAACACCTCGTTCTGTACCGTATAGACCACCTTGCCACCCAGCCCCTCGATCGTGCTTCCGATGGCATAGGCCAATGAATCTGCATCCAGTAGTCCCATGACTACATATGTTTTACCTGCCTCAA
The DNA here is from genome assembly GCA_013203785.1 of Lentisphaerota bacterium. GTDB lineage: Bacteria > Verrucomicrobiota > Kiritimatiellia > UBA8416 > JABMPJ01 > JABMPJ01. Next base: position 14,989 of record JABMPJ010000184.1, read on the forward strand.
TCATACTGTTTTCTCTCTTTCATTTTCATACCCCCTGCTCAGCCAGGGGGAATACCCGTCGCGCCACTCAGCTACTGGCAACCTGTCTCACGAACAGGTTCAGGGGAACCTGTTTGTGAGACAAGACGCTAGGCGCTCAGTTCCCATGTGGCATTAAGCTTGCCCAATACATCGCGAACGCGGCGTGCCAGCACCTCGGCCACACTCAGGATAAGCTGGCATCCGAGTTCTGGATACTCGTTCAGAAACGCTTCGAGCTTGGCCCGTGACATATACCATACTTGACATTCTGTTTTGGCAATGACCGTAGCACTGGCCACTGCAGCGTCAAAAATGTTGATCTCCCCAAACCACTCTCCGGCATTGATTACGCCCACGGGTGTGAACCCGTCTGCAACCTCGTGCACGACATTCAGCGTTCCTACCAAGGGGAAATAGAGCCGATCCTGGTCATGCCCCTCGCGAATCAGGCGTTGCCCGGCTTCAAAGATGATAAAGCGACCGAACGAACTCAGCCGCTCACGATCATCGCCGTCAAAACCCGCCAGCATCTCACTCGGTGGCAACACAGAACAGTCAGGATCGATCTTCATTTCACACACTCCTCCGCTCTCAATAAGGTTGCATACTATCACCGTTTTCCCCATATGAGGCAATGCTTAAGCTTTCTGCGCTTCGCGCCGCAAGCAGGAGTCAGAAGCCAGAACTCTGGAGTGAGAATTCAGAATGGGAGACCTTTGACGATCTTGACCCCGCTAAAAATCGATACGAATGACGACGTCAAGGGCCCACCCCCAGGCGACAGCACTCCTGGCTACTGAATTCGGATTCGGAGCGACAGCGCAGAAGCCATGACGCGATTCCCTGTTTCCCAACAGCGAGACAACTGCTATGGTCAGGCTGACATGCAGGAGGTCGAGTATACTATGCCGGAGAGAGAACCAGCCGCCCTGTCGGCAGGAGCCGATAAACCGGCCGGATCGCGCCGCAGAACCTTGCTGGCTACACTCCTTGTCCTCTGCCTGGTCGCCTTTCTCTGGGGTAACCCCGGGCTGCGCGACCAGTTCTCCGCCGAGCGGATCAGGGCCCTGACCGATGCCATGGGGGCGTTCGGGCCCATCGGCCTCATACTGGTTGGTGCCGTGGCCCCCCTGGTGTTCCTCCCCAGAGCGCCCATCTGCCTGATAGCGGGTCTGCTCTACGGGATCGTGGCAGGCACGGCGGTTGGAATAGTGGCAGGAACGACAGGTGCCGTCGTACAGTACTACCTCTCGAGGCAGCTGCTCGCGGGCAGTGCCGAGCGACTTACGCCCAAACGCTGGCAGCAACGGCTATCAAGTATGCGGGCACGGCCGTTCAGTACCATCCTGTTGCTCCGCCTCTTTCCCCTTTCGAACGGATCGCTGGTCAACATGGCGGCAGGCGTGCTGCGCATGCCCCTGCTGCCGTATGCGGGTGCCACGTTCCTGGGGACGCTTCCCATCACGATCCTGTACGCCGTCTGCGGGAAGGCTGCCAAGCAGCCTGACCCGCTCTACATGGGGCTGGCCACCTCACTCTTGCTACTACTGGCAGTGAGCAGCCTGCTCGTTCGCCGCACACGCTGGTTCAAGCGCCAGTAGCGGCCTTAGCCCCGGCTCAAGAGGCCGCTTCGCCCTCCCACCCGGAAGTAAACAGGATCACTTCGGGAGGGCCGCCTCGGACGTCCGGGACCGTGGTGGCTGAGAGGCGGCCAAAGTGCGAATGGCTGGTGTCATCCCGATTTCAAGACACTCCGAACCCCAATCACCCCCACAACCCATAATGGTTCTTCGCTACTTTGAATGGGGGACGGGCACGGAAAAGGGCACAAATCGAACATCGAACATCGAACGCTCAACATCGAACATCGAA
>JABMPJ010000185.1 GCA_013203785.1 Lentisphaerota bacterium
ATCGCCGCCTACTCGAGCTGTGGCCGCTACAAACGCGTGCTCATTCAGGACAGCACAGTCGTGCGTCTACCGCTGCGACTCTTCGCCGCATTCTCTGGGGTCGCCAATGCAAGCTCAAGTGTGTGCAACGCCCGTATCCAAGTCGTCTACGATCTTGTAGCAGCGGAGTTCGTTGCGTTTTCAGTGGACCCCTACAGCAAGAATGATCTGAAGGCCGCCCCCGAGTTGGAGCTGCGGGAAGGAGACTTGGTGCTCCGCGACCGCGGGTACCTTTGCTGCGAAGAGATCCAGCGGCATGTGGACCGGGGAGCTGACTGCGTCTACCGGCACAAACACAAGACGGCGTACATCGACCCAAAAACAGGGAAACCCGTTGACTTGATAGCAAGGCTGGATCAAGACGGCAGCATAGACATGGATGTACAGCTCAACAACAAAGAGAGAACATCGGTTAGACTCGTGGCCGCTCCAGTGGAGGAGGAGACGGCCAATCTTCGCAGAATGAAGCTCAAGAAAGAGACCAAAGGACACTCGCCATCAGCTCAGCTTCTGCACTTGATGTCCTGGACCATATTCATCACGACAATCCCCCGCTCCGCCGCCTCGTTCCGCGACTTGCTCGCCATATACGGCCTCAGGTGGAGGATCGAGAGCATCTTCAAGGCGTGGAAAAGCAACATGAACTTCGCAAGCATACACGACGTCTCAGAGAAACAGCTGCACGTTCTATTGGCAGCGAGAATGACGACCATCGTCATCTGGACGCATATCGTGTTCCGCCCTGCTTGCGAGAGAATACGCAACGACTACGCAGGTGAGCTCAGCTTGATGAAGACCACCAAATACCTCGCGAGGAACCCGGAAAGAATATCAACAATCGTGGTTGTCTTGCGCCAGAAGACAGGGTGTGAACCCGTGCTGGACGCGTTGGCGCGCTACTGTACCTATGACAAGAGGAAGCGACTCAATTTCAACCAGATACAAGATCGGATTTTCAAGTCCCTGGGCTTAAGTTGACGCGTATGCCCAGCGGGGTTTGGGGCAGCGCCCCAATGCTGTGCTCCCTTCCGGGTAGGCCCCCAGAGGGGAGCATGAAACCGGTAGCAGAGACCTGGATCAGTCCTTCTGCGTCCGTGTGTAAGGGCAAGCCAGCATGCACTGTTCGGCAACGCACGGGCGCACTTTCAGGATCGTGTCCTGCAGCTTCATTCCTTCAGCCAGGGCCTCGGCCGTCACCGTTTCGGGGATCGGTGCATCGCTCTTGGAGCCGGTGTACCGCACGCCCTCCTCCGGGACAAGACCGTAGCGCAAAGCCCAATCACAGCGCACCTGCTCGATCGGGTTGAAGGCTAGCGTCGTTCCACCGACATCGATACTCACGGCATCCTTGAAAGCATCGACGGTACAGTGCGTAACGCAGCGTTCGCAACCGGCGTCGCACTCGGCGCGTAGGCCTGCGAGGTCTCCCAAAGCGTCTTCACCGAGTTCCGCATCCACCACAATCGCCAGGTAACGCATGTTGGCGCCGAACTGCGGATTCCGCACGAAGCCCCCCTTGGTCAACGTGCCGAGCCCGGCTGCGACCGCGGCAAAGCGATTGGTGAATGCATTGGGCTGCGGCCCGCGGGGATTGGCTGCAAATGAACCTGTCCCGCAGAGATCGTAGGTCGCGGCGCAGTTGACGCCCCAGCCTTTGAGCCTCTTGATCAGCCCAAGGGCCGCCAGCCGCAACTGTCGACGGCTCTGGTACGTGGAGAAGGCGTAGGGGCCGATGGCTTCAGCCGGAGACGTAATCGTGGCCTCAACGCTCTGGGCCGGCATACGGATGCCCAGAACAATCACCGACTTGGCGGCGTCGAGGTAATCGGACGGCCCGAAGAACTGGCGTGCTTGCTCCGTGACGTCGGCGGAAGACGTAATCCAGCGCTTGCCGGTTTCACGAGCCGACAGGATCAACTCGTCCTCGAACATAGGCCTGATCTGCTCAGCGATTGCTTGGAGACGGCCGGCCGACGTGATGCCCACGACGTCTGCACCTGCGTCCAGAGCCGTCTTCTTCGTGACCGCGGTCATATCCAACCGAGCCGGTAGCGTCGTGAAGGTGGCATCGCGTCGGATGGGGGTGAGTTTGGCGCTGGTCACCAGGAAGCAGCGATAGCCTTTCCGGCCTGTGCACTGCTCTTCCATATAGGTGTTCACCGCCCGCGCAGCACTGCGCCCCGGCTCAGTTCCCGTCCCCCCGGCAGTATACGGCGCCCCGCTGTAGCCGAGCTGCTCAAGCCCGTGGGCGATGTAGAACGCACACTTGTGCCCGAGATAGCTCAAGGCAAAATCGAAGTTGCTGCGTGGCGTACCCTCGGGGTTGGGACTAACTGGTGGCGTATCCACGGCCACCATGACGACGCTCTGCACATCCGGCAGCAGGCTGGACAGGTCCACGCCCTTGGCCTTCCAGTCATCAGCGCTCTCTACCAAGATCGTGTCGGCTCCCCAACTAATCGCGTCGGCAATGAGTCTCTCCTGCACACCGCGTTCGGGGGTATCCAAGGTCGGCGTGACAGCCTTCTTGCGGATCGGGGCACTGGAGTACTCCTTGTTCCAGGAACGTTTGGCCTTCGGCAGGCAGAATTTGAGGCAGCAGCCCATGGTTCCCCCGCGCATCCCGATCTCTTCCACATTCTTGAGGATCGACTCCTCATCGACCTTCTCGGGAATGTCTGCATCGACACTCAGCCCGAAGTGTTCGGCCCAGGCGCAACGCCACAGATTCTTGTCCGCACGCCAGTATTTCTTGCCCTCAATCTCGATCGCCACCTTGCCTTTGACTTCTTTGTCGATGGCATCGGTTGGACAGTGCTTGACGCACATGCCGCAATCATCGCACATCGTGTTCCCGGGCATCAACGGCGTAGGGTCGAGGGGGGCATCGGTGATGATCGAGACGAACCGGTTGCGTGGGCCGTACTCAGGACTCATGGCCAGACCGCTGTAGCCGAGCTCAGTCAGCCCGGTTGCGACCGACGCGTAGATGTGGCTCATGTCCGGCGCAAACGTCGCTGTCAGGTTCTTGTAGGGTCGGTAGCGCCAGATGTTACTCGCACTGATCGGGACGGCGCGGTAGCCGGCATCCTCGAAGAAGCGGGCCATGGTGTAGCTCATAACATCCAGATGGTAGTTCATCAGCATCTGGTAGGAGTAGCTTCCTTGGTCATGCGGGCTGACTTCGCCGCCCATCTCGATCATGCCGTCCGTGTGGTGAATCGCACAGACCAAGACCGCCTTTGCGGTGGGCATGATCCCCTTCGGGCTCATCAGCGTCGGACACTTGTCCCAGCGTTCGATGTTCCCCACACCCACGAGATGAGATCCCATGGAGAAGGCCTTCGCCTTCGCTTCTGCCGTCAGCAACGCATCCATCCTAACTCTCCTGCTTGCCTCGCTCTATCGTGAACCGTGTCAGGCGCCATCAGCGAGACCTCTTTTGACCCCGCGGGCGCAGCGCTCACGACCAAAACCACTACCGGTTCCCCATCACTGCACTGATTCCATCACTCCACACGCCGGCCAGCCGTACGGCCGAATTCCGAAGTGCTCTGAGCGTCTGTTCGCGAAACTCGAGGGTCCAGCGGTACTCCGGCATGTGCATGCCCAGAGCACCCAGAAGAGTGCCCGTGGCACTCCAGATCGGGACAGCCAGCGACGCCACGTCTCGCTCGTGCCGTTCGGCAACCCCAGCCTGCCTTATCTCAGCAAGTTCCAAGGCCAGATCTCTCCGCGATTTCGCCTCTTCCCAACTCTCACCGGGCAGGCCATCGTTCGCGATGATCCCGTCCAGCTCCTCGGGCGTGCAACTAGCGGCCAGCATACGTCCCGTCGGAGTCTGCCAGAGATATCCGACCGGGCTCTCCATCGCGCACGAGTCCACCTGAACAGTCTGCGTGCCCAGGGCTCGCGCCAACACACGACGCCGATCACCGGCC
>JABMPJ010000186.1 GCA_013203785.1 Lentisphaerota bacterium
CTGCTTCAACAGCAGGCTTTTCCCCCCTGATGAAGCTGTGGAATGGGAAACAGATCATTGGCGCCTCGAACGCCGTCGACTTGCACGCGTAGCCGTCACCCCGGAAGAGATCGGCCTGTGCGGCTGCTGGCAAGTCATTGCGGTACGCCGTGAACGCGTGCACTTGGGCCCTGCCCCGAAAGAACCCAGCGACGAGATCAGCTATTACGCAACCAGTGTCGCTCAGGCGGAATACAACGATGACGACTTGCTCAAAGCGATCAGAGATCACTGGTCCGCGATAGAGAACGGCGTGCATTATCGGCGCGACGTGAGTTTCAGCGAGGATGCCTCTCGCATTGCGCATCGTTCAGCGGCGCATGCCATGGCCTCGCTGCGCAATCTCGCGATCGGTCTGTATGAACTTCAGAAAGATCGAGGGCGGGTCGGCGCGAGCGGCTGCAAATCCTGGTCTCGCAAGATGACCGTGTCGAAGGCGCTCACGTTGCTACGCTCATGAACATAACCCCGACATCCGTAATCAGCAGCATCTCATGGCAGGCTCGGCGGGGCGCTACGGCATCCGCGTGCGATTGCCGGCGATCTGATGATCGGAAGTACGGGCCGGAGGGCTTCCACGGCGCCGACGTGACCGACGATCCGGCACGCCGCTACGCCTGACCGATGATTCGTTGCCTATATGGCAATTATGCACCACTCCGGCCATCTCAGATGAAATACCCCTGCCGCAGCACCCTCATTCGCTTTCTTCTCCTTGACTTCGGAGCGTCCACCCTATAACAATGCGGTTTCGGCTCTGAAAGGCGGGGACTTTGTGCCTGTCGTTCAGGGCATTTTTGATGGATTGGACCCGGGTCGTGGCTTTGCTTGCCCGATGGTGTAATGGCAGCACACGGGCCTTTGACGCCCTGAGTCCAGGTTCGAATCCTGGTCGGGCAACCACGCGCCGGGATCGGGGATCGGAAGCCGGAGGCCAGGGGTGCCTCCGTCCTTTGTCCTTAATGGACGGCAGAGGGCGCGTGGCATGGCGAACGGATCGATGAGGAACATGAAGGTATTCAGTGGATCATCCAACCCGCTATTGGCGGGGAAAATAGCGGAGTACTTGAGCTTGCCGTTGGGCGAGGTCGAGATTCGTCGTTTTCCGGATGAAGAGGTCTTCGTTAAGATCAAAGAGAATATCCGCGGGCGTGATGTGTTCGTGGTGCAGTCGATCTGCCGTCCACCCAATGAGACCCTGATGGAACTCCTGATCATGATCGATGCGATGAAACGCTCCTCGGCCGATCGCATCACCGCCGTGATTCCTTACTATGGCTACGCGCGCCAGGATCGCAAGGATCAGCCGCGCGTCCCCATTACAGCCAAATTGGTGGCCAATCTCCTCGTCGCGGCGGGCTGCAATCGTCTCCTGACCGTTGACCTGCACGCCCAGCAGATCCAGGGCTTCTTCGATATACCGGTGGATCATCTCTATGCCTCGCCCATTATTGTCAAATACCTGAAGGGCAAGCATTTTAAGAACCCGGTGGTGGTGTCGCCCGATACCGGAGCGGTCAAGGCCGCGTATGCCTATTCGCAGATGCTCGATTGTGGCCTCGCGATTGTCGCCAAGCGGCGGACGGGACCGGAGCAGGTTGAGGCTTTCACATTGGTCGGTGATGTCAAAGGCTGCACGGCGATCATGGTGGACGACATGACCAGCACCTGTGGCACACTGACCGCCGCCGCCCGATTGCTGGAGAGTCACGGCGCCGGGGAGATCTACGCGGCTGTGACCCACGCCATGCTCACCGATGTGGGGTGCAAGCGGCTGGTCGAGTCGCCGATTAAGGAGTTGGTCGTCACGGATACGATTCCGCTGACGGTGGGTGATAAATTTCCGGTCACGGAGCTCTCCGTGTCGGATCTACTGGGTGAAGCGATCCTGAGAATCCATGAGGACCAGTCGGTGACCTCATTGTTCAGACTGTAAAAGGGGTGCGAAGATGGCGGGCGAAGCGATAGTACAGATTGAGACGCGGAACGAGTCCGGTACGGCGGCAGCACGACGGTTGCGCCGCACCGGCTGGGTGCCGGCCGTTGTGGCCAATCAGGATGGGAGCACCACATCGGTGAAGCTCGAGCGACATGGCTTCGAGATGATGCTGCGTCACCATCAGAGCGATAACATGATTTTGGATGTGGCGCTCGACGGCGGGGCGGCGGTGAAGGCTCTCCTGCAGGACATTCAGCGCAGCACCCTCACGGGTGCCGTGATTCACGCCGATTTCACAATGATTTCGATGACCGAGGTCCTCGTGGTCAACGTTTCGATCGCCCTCAAGGGTGAGCCCGTGGGCGTGGCGCTACAGGATGGTATCCTGGAGCAGCTCGTGCATGAAGTGGAGGTCGAAGGTCTGGCTGGTGCCATGGTGGACACGTTGGTGGCGGATGTCTCGGGTCTCTCGATCGGCGACAGCGTTCTGGCCGGCGATCTGCCTCTGCCTGAAGGATTAACCCTGCTGACCGAGGCGGATATCGCTGTGGCGACCGTGTTGGCACCGCGCGTTGAAGCGGTGGTGGAAGACGCGGAAGATGAGGAAGCCCCCGCTGCTGAAGAAGGTGAGAGTGAAGAGTAGGTGGGAGCGTCGGCTGTGAACGTGATCGTGGGTCTCGGCAATCCGGGACAACGATACGAGCGGACGCCGCACAACGTGGGCTTTGACGTGGTGGACCGGCTCGCGCAGCGGGTCGGGTGCAGGGTGCGGCGCAGCCTGCGGTTCCGGGCACGCGCAGGCAAGGCGCTCATGGCTGGGAGTCCGGTCCTGCTGGTGAAGCCCGAGACGTTTATGAATAACAGTGGCCTCGCGGTGGCGGGCGCACTGCGGTATTTCAAGGTGAGCCGTGATGGCTTGGTCGTAGTGTTGGATGATGCGGATCTGCCCGTGGGTCGGATACGCATTCGCCCGGCGGGCCGCAGCGGTGGCCATCGTGGGTTGGCGTCGGTGATTGAACATGTGGGCGGGGATGACTTTGCGCGGGTGCGCATTGGGGTAGGCCGTCGCAAGCAGGACGAGAATCTGGTCAGCCATGTGCTCCGGCCCTATGGGACGGAGGAGTGGCAGGACATAATGAAAGTAGTGGAGTGCGCCGCGGATGCGGTCGAGCAAATCGTCGAGTCGGGTGTGGAGGCGGCAATGAACGCTTTCAACGGAATCGCGGTTTTGCCGGAGCAGCTGTAGCCACAGGCGGACGGATAGATCCGCAGGGGAGCAGGAGATGGCGTTGAAGACATACGACATGATTTGCATTTTTCCGACCTCGCTGAGCGAAGAAGCGCTCGGGGCCGTACTGACGCGTATCGACGATGAGATTGGCCGATTGGGTGGCAGTGTGCTTTCCAAGCAGCCTCGCGGGGAGCGTGTTTTTGCACGTCCAATGCACAAGCGCGACGCGGGTCTCTACATGACCATGCGCTGTGATCTTGATTCTGAAAGCATTGACGCGCTGCAGGCCCGTTTGAAGCTGGTGGACGATCTGTTCCGGTCTCAGATCCTCGTCGCAAACTTCAAGGAAGACGCCGTCGAAGAGGCCGCCGTTGCCGAGGAGCGCCCGAGCGATGGCTGATCTCAATCGCGTCTTTCTGATGGGAAACCTGACGGCCGATCCTGAGGTGCGCTATGCGCCGTCGGGCGAAGCGGTTGGCGATCTGCGCATGGCGATCAATCGCCGTTACAAGGGGCGTGATGGCCAGGAGCACGAGGAGGTCTGCTACGTCTCTGTGGTGGTGTGGGGGCGTCAGGCCGAGACCTGCGGGCAGTACCTGAAGAAGGGCTCCCAAGTCATGGTTGAGGGTGGCCTCAAGTATGAACAGTGGGAAAAAGAGGGTCAGAAACACAGCAAGCTTTTGGTACGCGCGAACCGCGTACAGTTCCTGGGCGGACGGCCGCAGGGACAGGGCGGCGACGATGAGTCGCAGCGGGAGGGCCGTGCGCCCGCCCCGGCGGATCGCCCCGCCGCCCCGCCCGCTCCCGAGCCGGTACCGGAACCACCGCCTGCCGGGGCGACAACAGAGATGGACGACGATGAAAACCTGCCCTTCTGAGGGGTAGACAAAGCAAAAGAAGGTAGGAGGATTCTCCCGTAATGGCCAGGAAACCAACAAAACGGACAACAAAACGGCGCACCCCGGATCGTGGTGCCATCAAGGCGCCGCGCCACCTGGACGGTGTCAAGCAGATCCGCTCCAACGACTACGAGCTACTGCGCAAGTTCATGACCGATCATGGCAAAATCATGCCGGCGCGCACTGTAGGCGCGAGCGCCAAGCAGCAGCGTCAGATCAAGCGAAGCATTCGCCGAGCGCGCGTCATGGGATTGCTGCCCTAATGACGCGGCCCATGAGGGCACGTCGAGGGACAGGGCAAACAAGATAATGCAACAAACGGCGGTGCGCGTTAAGACGTGGCACCCCCAGTAGAGGATAAGCATATGGCAACGGAAGTTCTGTTGATGGCCGACGTGAGCGGCGTTGGAAATGAGGGAGAGGTGGTCAAAGTCTCCGATGGCTACGCACGCAACTATCTGTTGCCCCGCAATCTGGGGGCGCCGGTAAACAAGGCGACGCAGCGTCGTTTGGCCAAGTTGCAAATCGACCGTAGCGCCGAGCGGGCTTCCGCCGTCGCCTCCAGTCGGGCCTTAGCCTCCAAGTTGGCCCAGGCGTCCTGCACAATCACCGTCAAGGTGGGCGAGGGCGAGCGCCTCTACGGTTCGGTCACCGAAGGCGACATTGTCGACGCCCTCAAGGTCCAGGGCCTGGCGCTCGATCGGCAGCAGATTGTGCTGGCTGAGCCCATCAAGGAATTGGGTGTCTTCGAGGTCAAGGTGAAGCTTGATCAAGCCATTGACGCGACGCTTAAGGTTTGGGTTGTTGAGGAATAGTCCACATGGCCATGGTAGCTTCTTCCTCCGTGCCCACGGCCCCGTCGGACCGTGTGCCACCCTATAGCGAAGAGGCCGAAAAAGGTGTATTGGGTTCGATTCTGCTCGACTCCGTGCGTGTCATGGATATCTGTATCGAGCATCGGCTCAGCGAGGATTCCTTCTACGCTCCCGTGCACCGCACCGTGTACGAGGCCATGTTGGCCCTGCACGGTCAGAGCCGTGTAATCGATGTTCTAACCGTCTCAGAACAGCTCAAGGACTTCGGCAAGCTCGAGAGCAGCGGCGGCATGGCCGCGCTCAATCAGCTGATCGATTCCACTCCCACGGCGGCCCACGCCGAATACTACATCGATATCGTCTATCAGAAGCACCTCCTGCGGCGCATCATCACCTGCGCCCGTATCGCCGAGACAGAGTGCTACGCTCCGGTCGATAGCGCCGACCAACTCCTTAGCACGGTCGAGCAGTCTTTCCTGGATATCAACGAACAGCGCTACGGCACCACTACGCCCTGGCCAGTGGCGGTCAAAGAGACCATGGCCCACGTGGACATGATTCTGGAGACCGGCAAGGGCATCTCGGGACTCTCCACCGGATTTGAGAATCTGGACCGCATCACGATGGGATTGCGCGCTGGTGAGATGATTGTCCTGGCCGCCCGTCCCTCCATGGGAAAGACATCGCTGGCAATGAATATTGCCGAAAATGTGGCGCTCGGTAAGCTGGATCCGGATGGTAAGCCGCACGCGGTTGGCATCTTCAGTCTCGAAATGTCCTATGACGCCCTCGCCATGCGGATGCTCTGTTCCCACGCGGGCGTGCCGTCGACGAAAATCCAGCGCGGCTACGTCTCCAATATCGATCACGGCAAGCTGGTACAGGCGGCGTCGGTGCTCAACAAGGCACCACTGTTCCTTGATGATACAGGTGGCCTGGATGTGCTCGAAGTGCGCGCCCGCGCGCGCCGTATGCGCAAGAAACACAATATTGAGCTGATCGTGATCGACTACCTGCAGCTGATGCACTCCAAGGAGTATGCGCGTCAGGGGCGCCAGATCGAGACCTCCCAGATCTCCGGCAATATCAAGGCCATGGCGAAGGAGCTGCGCGTGCCGGTGCTCGTGCTGAGCCAGCTCAGCCGGGCGCCCGAACAGCGCGACGCCAAAAGCGGGAAACCCAAGCTCTCCGACCTGCGCGATTCCGGTGCGATCGAGCAGGATGCCGACGTGGTCTTCATGCTACGCCGTCCCTCGCGCTACCCGGATGACGAGCAGCATGATGACCGGCTGCTGGCGATTGTGGATGTGGCCAAGCACCGCAACGGCCCGACGGGCGAGGTGCTGCTCAATTTTGAAGAGGAATACACACGCTTCCGTGACCGAGCACGGGGGGTTGATGATTTTGATGCTGCTGGTCCGGAGGATGAATGAAACGCTGTCTGATACTTGCCACCTGGTTGTTGACCCTCACCACGTTGTGGGGGCAAGAGGATGCGCGCTCCGTGATTGGCGCGATCGAAGTGCGCAACAGCGGGGCCGGGCGCGTTGATATGAGCTATGTCATGGCGCATACGCGCATGCGTGTGGGGGAACCTCTCGACCGCAGCCATATCGGGCGCGACGTGCGCAGCCTGCTGGATACAGGGCGCTTCTCTTCGGTCGATGTTGATATTGAGCCGCGCGATGAAGGTGTCGCCGTGGTGTATGTCATTCGCCGTAAGATGACGCTGGGTGAGAAGGTCATCTTCACGGGCTCGCGCCATTTGCGCGAGAAGAAGCTGAGATCCCTCCTCGATCTTGGCCTGGGTGACCGCGTCGACGACCATGTGCTGGGCGTACGCACGCGAGCCATCCGCGATGCCTTCCGCGATGACTACTATCCCGATGTGGCCCTCACCTGGGACATAGAGGAGACCGATCATGCCCAGGGCCTGGCCCGCCTGCTGGTACACATCGAGTCCGGTGCTCGCTCCAAGGTTAAGAGCGTCCTGTTCGAAGGTAACACGCAGGTCGGTTACAGCGACCTGCGCCGTGCCATTGGTCGCCCCTCGCCCTTGAGCCCACTCTGGCTCTTCCGCAAAAAACGCTACGACAGCAATCAGATGGAAGCGATGCGTATGGCTGTGCTCGGCGTTTATCGCCAGCGCGGCTTCCTTGACGTTGTGGTGGATTACCCTGCGGTGGAGATTGATGCCGAGGGGCGGCAAACCATTACGCTGACGATTCAGGAGGGTATAGCCTATCGCTTCGGCAACATATCGGTTGAGGGCGTGGAGCGTTTTCCTCAGGCCGAAATCGACGCGCTCGTTATGGCCCGTACCGGGGACACCGCCTCCTCCACCCTGATCGATGCCATTGTGCAGGGCATTGAGGATTACTATGGTAGTCGCGGCTATGCCCGTGCCCGTGTGCGCCCCCTGCTCGAATCGAATCGCGCCGCTGGCACCGTGGTCGCCGTGTTTGCCGTGAGTGAGGGCGAGCTGATACGTGTGGGCAACATCCGAATTCGCGGAAATCGTCGTACGCGTGACAAGGTGATTCGCCGCGAAATCCAGCTCTATCCCGGCGATATCCTCAACGAAGTCAAAGCCCGTCGCAGCGAGCGCAAGCTGATGAATCTGGGCTTCTTCTCCGACGTGCGTCGCTACCAGCTGGATACCTCCGTTCCCAACCGCGAGGACGTCGTCTACGACGTCGAGGAGAAACGGTCGGGCCAGTTTCTCTTCGGCGCGGGTTTTTCGAGTGTCGACAACGTCATCGGGTTTGTCGAAGTGTCGCAGGGCAACTTCGACATCCGTAGCTGGCCCAACTTTACCGGCGGCGGTCAGAAGCTCAAGCTTCGCGCGCAGTTTGGATCCGAGCGCACCGACTACCAGCTCTCGCTGGTGGAGCCCTGGTTCCTCGACCGTAAACTGTCGCTCGGACTGGATCTCTTCAAGACCGACCTCAACTATACGGACTATGACCTGGAACGCGTCGGTGCAGCGGTCTCGCTCAGCAAACCGCTGCCCGGCCCTAATCGTATCACCTTCCGCTACTCCCTGCAGGAAACCAAGATCACCGACGTGGCCGATACGAATGAATATGTCTACGCCGACTCGCCCTCGGAGACGTATACCTTCAATCGTGAAGAGAACGTGATCAAGAGCACTCTGCGGACCTCCCTGATTCATGACACCCGCAACAACCCCTTCATTCCCTCGCGCGGCCTGCGCGCCACGATTTTTGGCGAGCTCTCGGGCGGGCCCTTCGGATTTGATACCGATATTTACGGGCTGGGAGCGAGCGCCTCGCTCTACATTCCGCTCTGGTGGAATCACGTCTTGACGGTGCGCGGGCGCGGTGAGGTGGTCGAGACCTTTGGCGGTACGGACGAGGTCACGATCAGTGACCGACTCTTCGCCGGCGGCGGGCGCACCATTCGCGGGTTTGGCTATCGCGATGTGGGTCCCAAGGTGGTGCGCGATGAGCCCTATACGGACACCGCTGGCAACCCCGGTACCAATAAGGTCGTTCGGTCTGTGGGCGGCCAGAGCATGGCGCTGGGGACACTCGAATACACCATCCCGTTGGTGGATGGCATTCGGCTGGCGGCCTTCTACGACGTCGGCGGAGTCTGGCGCGATGCCTATGAATTCAACGCAGGCAACGTAGCCTCTTCGGCCGGTGTGGGCCTGCGACTGGATATGCCTGGATTTCCTATTCGTATCGATTACGCATGGGACCTCGAGGCGGATGACGAGCTAACGGGAACGGAGAGCTGGGTCATCTGGATTGGATACGACAACTAGGAGTGGACTATGAGACGCATGATGGCATGGGTGGCTGTGGGACTGTTAACGGGTGCGGCGATGGCCGGCGCGGCGGATGTGGCCGTCATAGATATGGATCGCGTCGTCAAGGCGCATCCCAAGTCTGAGATCAACAACGATATTCTGCGCGACCAGCTCAAGGAGCTGGAGAGCGAGAAAGAGGGCATGCTGGAGACGCTTCAGGCCAAGAAGGACGCCTTTCTTGAGGCGCGCCGCGAGGCCGCTGATCCGGCCTTGGGTGATGCTGTCCGCGCCGAGAAGGAAAAGGCATTGGCCGATCAATTTAAGGCCTTGCAGGAGCTCGAGCAGGAGATGGGACAGCGGTTGATGGGGCGTCAGCGCGAGATGGGCGACCAGAAACTGCGCATGCATCAGATGGTCGAAAAGGCCGTCCGTGAGTTGGTGGCTGATGTCGCCGCCAAAAAGAAGCTAGCGCTGGTGATCGACAAATCCGCGGTGAGCGTCGGTGGTTCCAGCGTCGTTGTTTTTCAGCAGGAGAAGTTGGACATCACCGATTTGATCCTGGAACAGATCGAAGCGCAGCGTAAGTGAAGACGATGACACTGACCGAAATTGCAACGCTGCTGGACGGCGTACTCGAGGGCGATGGCTCGCTGACTGTAAGTGGGCTGTCCGGACTGCGTGAGGCCCGCCCCACTGAGCTCTCCCTCCTGACCCATCGCCGCTATGCCGACGTCCTGGCCGAGACCAAGGCGATCGCCGTGCTGGTCCGCAAAAACTGGGAGGGCGAGAGTCCCTGTCCGGTCATCCGTGTAGCCAATCCGGACATCGCCATGACGCAGGTGGCGCGCGCCATGGCGCCGCCCCCTCACGTGCCGCCGCCGGGGGTGCATCCCACCGCGGTCGTGGCGGCAGACGCTGTTATTGGGGAGGGGGCCTCGATTGGCCCGCACTGCGTCATAGAGGTCGGCGCATCGGTGGGCGCGAAGAGCGTCATGTATGCCGGGTCCTATCTGGGGGCAGGCGCGTCGGTTGGCTCCGAGTCAACGCTACATCCTCACGTTTCGGTCCGCGACGGCTGCCGCATTGGCAACCGCACCACGATTCACGACGGCAGCGTGGTCGGGAGCGACGGGTTTGGCTATGATCGCCAGGAGGATGGGAGCTGGGTCAAGATTCCGCAGCTTGGCATCGTGGATATTGGTGATGACGTGGAGATTGGTGCGAACGTCACGATTGACCGCGCCCGCTTCGGCCGCACCCTGATTGGCAATGGCGTCAAGCTCGACAATCTGATCCAGATTGCCCACAACGTCGTTGTGGGCGAGAACACGGCAATGGCCGCGCAGTGTGGCCTGTCCGGCAGCACCGTGATTGGGCGCAATGTTCAGATGGGTGGTCAAGCCAGCACGTCTGGTCATCTCACGATTGGCGATAACGCGATCCTGGGGGGCCGCAGTACGGCAATCCGGGATCTGCCGCCCGGGAGCTTCAGCATGGGGTATGTGGCTACGCCCCACAAGGAGTGGAAGCGCATTCATGCGGCGACCCAGCATCTTCCGGAGCTCGTCCGCAAGGTGACCGAACTGGGACAGGCCATAGCGAAGCGAGAGGAGCAGGCATGAAGATTCTGGTCACTGGCGGGGCAGGCTATATTGGGAGCGTGACCACCGAGCAGTTGCTCGATCAAGGCCACGAGGTGGTGGTGTTCGACAATCTGGAGCGGGGCCATCGCAGTGCGGTCGATCCACGTGCACGGCTGATTGAGGGCGATCTGCGCGACCGCGGCAGCATTGGGTCGGCCATGACCGAGGTGGAGCCCGAAGCCGTGATGCACTTTGCGGCCTACGCCCTCGTGCCTGAATCGATGAGCAGTCCCGAGATGTATTTTGAGAACAACCTACAGGGCGGCATTAACCTCGCTTCGGCGATGCTGCAAGCCGATGTGCCCAACATCGTCTTCTCCTCCACCTGCGCGACGTATGGGCAGCCCGAGACGGTGCCGATCAGCGAGAAGGAGCCGCAATGTCCGACCAACCCTTACGGAGAATCGAAGCTCGGATTTGAGCGCGTGCTCAACTGGTACCGCGAGATCTACGGTATGCGAGCCGTCTATCTGCGCTATTTCAACGCGTGTGGTGCCACGGAACGGTTCGGTGAAGACCACGCGCCCGAAACGCATATCATCCCCATCGTCCTCGAAGTGGCACTCGGTAAGCGGGAGAAGGTGATGGTCTACGGCGACGACTATGACACGCCCGACGGCAGCTGCGTGCGCGACTACATCCACATCGTCGACCTGGCTCAGGCCCATATTAAGGCCATCACGTCGGATGCCGCTGGCCCCTTTAATCTGGGCAACGGCACCGGCTACTCGGTCAACGACATCCTCACGACCGCCCGGCGTGTGACCGGGCACCCTATCCCGTCCGAGGTCGCCCCGCGCCGTCCCGGAGATCCGGATCTCCTGATCGCCAATGCCGCGCGGGCACGCGACATCCTCGGCTGGAAGCCAGCCCATCCCGAGCTGGAGGACATTATCACCAGTGCCTGGAACTGGCATGTGGCGCACCCGGATGGGTATGAGGACTGACGGCTGAACACCGAACATCGAACAGTGAACATCGAGCAGCGAAGTGAAGAGCTTGCGGCGGAGGGTGGTCGGCTTCTTACCCGGCAGAAACTCACGCTGGCGCTGGCGGAGTCCTGTACCGGTGGGCTGATCGCGCACCGGGTTAGCATGGTGCCGGGCTGCTCGGCTTACTTCCTGGGTGGCGTGGTGAGCTATGCCGACAGCGCCAAGCAAGCGCTGCTGGGCGTGGCGGCGGAGGTCCTGGAGCGCGAGGGTGCCGTCAGTGAGTCGGTCGCCGCGCAAATGGCCCTTGGTGTCCGTTCCCGCCTGGGGGCCGATATCGGCATTAGCGTGACCGGAATTGCCGGTCCGGATGGCGGTACTCCGCAGAAACCGGTCGGATTGGTGTTTATGGGCTTTGCCAATCCACGCGGAGAGGTTACCGTGCAAAGGTACGAGTTTAGAGGCAATCGACTGGATATCAAGGAGCAGAGCTGCCGGGCCGCACTGGAGTGGCTGTTGGCGTATCTCAAGGAGTAGATCATGGCGAAAAAGTCAGAACCCAAAGAAAATCCCACCACCCTGGACGCCGTTCTGGCACAGATCCGGAAAGAGTTTGGCGAAGGCGCGATCATGCGCCTCGGGGATGCTGAATCAAGAGTCAAAGTGGCCACTATCTCGACGGGTGCTTTCTCGCTCGACCTCGCCCTCGGTATCGGTGGCTTGCCGCGCGGCCGTGTCGTGGAAATATACGGTCCCGAATCCTCCGGCAAAACCACGCTGGCGCTGCATGTTATCGCCAGCGCGCAGAAGGCCGGTGGTCTGGCGGCCTTCGTGGACGCCGAGCATGCTCTCGACCCCGGCTACGCGGCCAAAATCGGGGTCAACCTGGACGACCTGCTTGTCTCACAGCCCGGCTCGGGCGAGGAGGCCCTGACGATTACCGAGACCCTCGTGCGCAGCGGCTCGCTGGATGTCGTGGTGATCGATTCCGTAGCCGCCCTCACGCCGCGGGCTGAGCTGGACGGCAACATGGGCGATTCGCACATGGGGCTCCAGGCACGCCTCATGTCGCAGGCCCTTCGTAAGCTGACCGGCGGAATCGCGACGTCTAAGACGCTCTGCCTGTTCACCAACCAGATTCGAGAGAAGATCGGCGTGATGTTTGGTTCGCCCGAGACGACCCCCGGTGGCCGTGCCCTCAAGTTCTACACCTCGGTGCGCTTGGATGTGCGCCGTATTGGAGCGATCAAGGACTCCACCGGCCGTGTCATGGGTAACCGGACGCGTGTCAAGGTGGTGAAGAACAAAATGGCGCCGCCCTTCACCGAGGCCGAGTTCGACATTCTCTACGCACAGGGCATTTCGTGGGAGGGCTCTGTGCTCGATTCCGCCCTCAAACTCAATCTGATCACGAAGCGCGGCTCTTGGCTCTCGTTCGAGGAAGTCCAGATCGGGCAGGGCAGCGAGGCCGCCCGCAAGGCCCTTGAAGCGGATCCCGAGCTGCTCCAGCGCATGATCGATAAGATCAACGCCCATGTGGTCGCAGAGGGCTAGCCGCAAGGCGGGGGGGAGTCATGACTGCTGATCAACTGCGTGAATTGTATCTGAAATTCTTCGCCTCGAAGGGGCATGCGGTCATCTCGTCGGCCTCGCTCATTCCGGAGAACGATCCGACCGTCCTCTTCACCACGGCCGGTATGCACCCCCTGGTGCCCTACCTCGTGGGGGAGCCCCATCCCTCGGGAACGCGTCTGTGCAACTGCCAGAAATGCGTGCGTACGGGCGATATCGAAGCCGTCGGCGATCCGTCGCATCTGACCTTCTTCGAGATGCTGGGCAACTGGTCGCTGGGCGACTATTTTAAGGAAGAGGCCATCTCGTGGTCCTACGAGTTCCTGACCTCACCCGACTATCTGGGTTTCGATCCCTCCCGCCTCTCGGTCACCATCTTCGAGGGGAACGAGGTGGTGCCATGCGATGACGAGAGTCGGGCCATCTGGAACCGACTCGGCATCCCAGACGAGCGTATCTTTGCCTTGCCGATTGAGGACAACTGGTGGGGGCCAGCGGGTCAGACGGGGCCGTGCGGACCCGATACCGAGATGTTCATCGATACCGGCAAGGCCGCTTGCGGACCGGACTGTCGGCCCGGCTGCTCCTGTGGTCGATTCTTCGAGGTCTGGAACGACGTCTTCATGCAGTACGACAAGCAGGCCGATGGCACCTACGCCAAACTCAAGCAGGCCAACGTCGATACCGGCATGGGGGTCGAGCGCACCGTCGCCATGCTACAGGGCAAGAGCACGGTGTTTGAGACCGAGCTGTTTACCCCGATCCTGGCCGCGATCGAGGCCGGCTGCAACAAACAGTTTGATGGCGATCCCGAAACGCAGCACGCCTTTCGGGTCGTGGCGGATCATCTGCGCAGTTCGGTCTTTATTCTCGGCGATGACCGCGGTGTGCGTCCCGGCAATTTGGGCCAGGGCTACGTGTTGCGCCGACTGATTCGCCGCGCCGTGCGCTATGCCAAGCAGCTCGGTCTGGATGAGGGCTTTGCCGCCCCGATCGCCGAGGCGGTGATCGCAAACTACAGCCACGTCTATCCCGAACTGAAGCGCAACCGCGGCCACATTCTGAGTGAGCTGATGGATGAAGAGAAGCGTTTTGCTAAGACCCTGACGCGCGGTATGGCCGAGCTGGAGAAGGTGCTGGAGCGGATGGCGGAGCACAACCAGACCACGCTGGCCGGACGTGTCGCGTTTAATCTCTACGATACCTGTGGCTTCCCGCTCGAATTTACCGAAGAGATCTGCAACGAGCGCGGGGTGACGATTGACCGTGCCGGATTCGACAAGGCCTTTGCCAAACACAAGGAGGTGTCGAAGCAGGGCAGCGACAAAGCCTTCAAGGGCGGACTGGCCGATGCCTCCGTGCAGACCACACGTCTGCACAGCGCCACACATCTACTCCACAAGGCGCTCCAGATGGTCTTGGGCGATCACGTCCAGCAGCGCGGCTCGAACATCACGGCTGAGCGTTTGCGCTTCGATTTTTCGCATCCCGACAAGATGACGCAGGAGCAGCTTGCTGAGGTCGAAAAACTCGTGAACGGTGCCATTGAGAAGGACTTCCCCGTCACGATGGAGCCCATGACGATAGAGCAAGCCCGTGAAGCGGGTGCCATGGCACTCTTCGAGGCCAAGTATGGCGAACAGGTCAAAGTCTACACCATGGGAGACTTCTCCAAAGAGGTCTGCGGCGGCCCGCATGTGGGCCGCACTGGCGAACTGGGCCACTTCCGGATTCAGAAAGAGGGCTCCTCCAGTGCCGGTGTGAGACGCATCAAGGCGGTGTTGGAGTAGGGAAGATGGTCCGAACATCGAACACCGAACACTCAACATCGAACATCGAAATGGGCCCGCGTTCTGACGTGTCTTGGGCCCGCAAATTGCCTCCCTCGATGTTGGACGTTGGACGTTGGACGTTCGATGTTCGATGTTCGTTTCTCCCCCAGTGGAAGGTTCGCGTGAGCTAGGCCCTGGTATGCTTGAAATCATCTGTACAGCCTGCGGCGCCGAAACGCTCCTAAAGCGCGAGCCGATCTATGAGGGGTTCACCAAAAGCGGCGAGGCACTGACCTGCGTCTCCTGCGGGCACCTCTACGCCTCTGAGTCCGAGGTGCCCGTCAAGACGGAGCACAAAATCGAAGTCTTCACCGAGGCCGACCGACCCGATCGGGTCGAGATCTTCGACGAAGACGAAAAGCAGCGCGTCTGCCGCTACTGCCAACACTACATCGTCAACCCCTTCGCCCAGCGCTGCGACCTGCACCACAGGTTCGTCGACGCGACCGACTACTGTAGCGATTTCAGCAAGAAGGGACAGCCCTCGAACTAATGGGCTGTTCGGTTAAGGGTAACCGAGTAAAAGTGGCGATTAAGGAGGCGTTTAAGTGTTCGAAGAAGTGTAGGCATCGCGCAAGGCACGCACTTAGGCGTACACTTCCACGCACACTTAACCGCGTCACTTACTCGGATACCCTTAATCGACCGACTTTCTCGGCTCAGCAGAGAGCGCATGTGCATATAGGCCAATGAAAAATCCCCCCACAAACCCGGAAGCGCCATATATAATTGGTCCGTCCCTTATATTTATTGCCGTCGGGACGGCCGTTTCGGCTGCAACAATGGGATTGAATAAGTATGTGCCCGGCTTCAAGGAACCTGCGGGTATTTCTGGCCGCATCGGGGCCGGTGCGTCGAACGCAGCCATTGCAGAAGTCTTACGGGGGGGCGACTTGGACGAGATATTCACCGCTGCCTGGCAGGGCGGACTGACATCCGGCGTGATGGGTGAATTGAACATCAATAATCGGATCTACAATGCCGGGGTAGCGTCGGCTCTGGATGTGGCCTTGAATGGCGGGAACCTGTTTGAATCAATTGCCATCGACATGGCGTTTGCGGCTTGGAATGATGTCTGGGCGACGGGCGGGGACAACTTGGAAGGCGTCTGGGACGATGTCGCCGACGGAGCCAGTTGGGTGGGCTCGTCCGTAGTGGCAGGTGCGCAGGCGGTGGGGAGTGGGGTGGAATCGATATTTGATGGTAACGGTAATCTGGCTGATGATTGGTCCTTTGTTGCTGAAGGTGATGGGACGCAGTGGGCGGAGGGACAGCGTGGCTATCGCCCGAACTCCGAGAGATTCACCTATCGTGACTACTTGGAGAACCCGCCCGAGTACCCATTTTCCAGTGCTGAATTGAGAGAGAAGACTATAGACGCACTGAGAGGTAACAGGTTTCGCTCTGATGTAGATGACCCCAATTACCCGATGTATCGCGGCAAGGACGGCAGGCGAATAGAGCACGGAACATTGATTGGTTACCGCTCGGGGCAGGACCAGCTTAACTCTACTCACTATCCGGGGGGTGTGACCTTCCAGCCCGGCGGCAACGGGACGCCACCGGGACTCGGGCTGACGGGTGTCAAGTTTCCGAAGAAACTTCCGGATGGAACCCTAGTAGCGACGCATTCACACCTTGAGGAGTTTGAATTTAGCAACTACGATTTGAAATGGGCCGAGAGCCATAAGAAGCCTCTCTTCATGATTGACCCAGAGGGAGACATGTGGGGATATGATCCAGGGACACCGAATGAATTGTACAAAGTCACACCGTAAGGATCTGCAGGCTGCTGGGCCATCAGGAACGGCGAGCACGGGAGGCAGGCTTATTCTGGCTATATTCGCTATCCTCCTATCATGCAACCTCATGATCGGCATGGCTCAGCCAGACTTCCTAAAGGATCCATATGTTGATCCGTACGGCATGTGGTCCAACACGAAGCTAGTTGGCGAGATCTTGTTGCCCAAGCCCCTCCGTGGCGCACCCGGCTTCGAAATAGATTGGCTGATCACTGGCGTGGATGGTCCGGTGCATGTCAGGGTGAGTCTGGATGGGTATCACATCGTGGACCGGACGATCAAAGCGGCAACCTCTGAGCTGGACCCGAGCGTGCGCCTTATCTGGCTCTCGCTTGGATCAACAAGTCTGGCAAGTGGCAGCCATGAGTTGGAGGCGGTGATCGGTACGAACCGCCCTGATCGGGTTTCCTTCGAGGCCAAAGACGTTGCACAGGTTATTGTCAATGCTGCCGATCCAGAACAATGCATTAGACTTCTGGGGCTTCGGCACTCTGCGCTTCGAGATATGAACGGCATGGCAGTTATTGACGTATCATCGTCCGTTGACGGTCGTCCTTGCATCATCGATACCAAGGGCCACGGGTTCTCGCTTGATATTGCATCAGGGGAGTTCTACCCCAGGCCGGATGATACCGTTCCAGCAGAAGAGTTGCTGCTGTGGGGGGGCGATGACGGCAGGTTGGATGGAAGCGGAGAGCGAGATGTTTCGCGCTCGGGAGCGGAGAGTGCTAATGGCTGGAGGATTGGGGATCAGCGACTGTTCGTACGGAAGGGGTGCAGGCTCGTGTTGGGTGCGGCCACGTACACATGGTGGAAGGGGGGTGATGAACGGGCTGTGGACCTGTGGATGAAGGAGGATCGCATACCCGATCTATCCGATGGATCTGCCTACGCATTCGAGCGCGAGACGCTATATATTGGGTTCGGTCCAGCCGGAAGGGTCGAGGAGGGCCAAGGAGACTGGGGGCGTCTCTCTGGTAGTGTTGGCATGCTGTCCCTCGAGACCGGCGAATTTTCGTGGCTTCAACATCCCTATCCCGGTCCTGTATGGGTTAACGACATTGGGGTCGATCACTTGGGACGCTTATGGGTAGTACGGGGAGGCGGGGGGGGGCTTGGACTCGGTATCGGGACCGTTGAGGTCACTGAGGCCTGGACCTGTCGGAAGATGGTGGTGTCGAATGAAGGGCTGAACCGTGCGTTGGATGAGCGATCTCCAGATACTGCGGTTCTTGATACGGGCGGGATTGTGGCCGTGGCCTTCGATGCATCTGGTTCAGCTATACTGCTCACAGAGAAGGGCCTGTACAGGCATATAGACCCTGGTTGGGATGCAATGCAGCCGCTTTGGTTTGGCCAGATGGCACAGCCATATTGTATCAGAGTCTTAGAAGATAACACGATCCTGATTGGGACGCTTGGTCATGGCTGCATCATATGGGACTACCCCTGGCACAGAGCTCGCATGAGCGGTAGGGGGCAGGGCGAAGGGGGTCACGAAGGGGGTCAGAGTACCAGGAAAAGGTCAACGGTAAATTTGACGGAGGGGGTCAGCCCTTGAAATAACACTTTACTGGGGGTGGGAGTGGCCATGGTTGATCGGTTTCAAGCAGTCCAGACCGTCGAAGAAGAGATAAGGGACGGACCAATAGCCGATAATGTGCTTGTGCCCTCCCGCACGATGTGGAGAGTCGCATGGTTCGGTGAGACGAAAGAGGAGGCGAGGGGATGAGAACGGCACGGATTGTGGGGAGGGGCGCATCGTACTATCACTGTATGACGCGGGTGATCGAGCGTAGGATGCTGCTGAATAGAGACGAGAAGGAACGTTTTCGCAAGACCATGCGGCAGGTGGCGGCCTTTGCCGGGATTGAGGTGCTGACATATGCCGTTCTCGACAACCACAACCACATCCTACTGCAAGTGCCCGAACGAGTAGAGCTAACCGAAGCAGAAGTGCTTGAGCGGATCACAGGGCTCTACGGCCGTGTGCGTGCCTCCGCAGTCGCCATGGAGCTCGACTGCCATCGGGAGCAGGGCCGCCATGAAGAAGCTGCCGCCTTGCTCTACAGCTATACGCACCGCATGTACGACCTCTCGCAGTACATGAAGATGATCATGCAGCGCTTTACCCAGTCCTACAACCGTCGGCACGCTCGACGGGGTACTCTGTGGGAGGACCGGTTCAAGAGCATCCTGGTGGAGGGCACTGCTGATGCCCTTTCTACCATGGCCGCCTATATTGATCTGAATGCGGTCCGGGCGGGAATCGTTGAGGATCCCAAAGCTTACCGATTTTGCGGATACGGCGAAGCCGTAGCCGGCAACAAGGACGCCCGTCACGGCATCGAGCATATTGCGGCCGTATTGGGGCAGAGTGGCAATTGGTCGGCCCTGTCGCAGGCCTACCGAAAGTACCTATTCATGCAGGCCGGTACGCATACCAAGCGCGGCCGCACGCTCAGAGAGGCCCAGATCGAGAAGGTGCTCGATGCGGGTGGCAAGCTTTCCAAGGCTGAGCTCCTGCACTGCCGGGTGCGTTACTTCTCGGACGGAGTCGTTCTGGGAAGCAAGGCCTTTGTGGAAGATATCTTCGAGTCGCATCGCGAGGAGTTCGGCCTGAAGCGTAAGACAGGGGCTCGCAAGCCAAAGTACGGCCACTGGGGGGAGCTCTGCACCATGCGCGACCTCAGGCTCGACCCAGTTACGCTGCCCGTTGCGGCCTGACCGTGGCCGTCGAGGGTTCCAGCGCGAGTCAACGGGGCGGAGCTGTGCCCTATGCGCCATGCTTGCCGCGATATGGTGGTCATCATGACTTGTGATGAGTTTTTCACGTGTCTTCTCGGCCCAATCCCTTAGCGGCTGACGTCTCATCTCTCCATTGCCGGGTGCGGGATCTGTGGTCGTGGGAATGATATATAGATGGTCCGTCCCCTATTTGCCAGCAGCAGTGGCAGCGGCCTTGACGGCACCATCACCGGCACCACGGCCGCCGCTTGGAAAATCGGTCGCATGGACCTGGCGCTCGAATTTGACGGGACCAACGACGGTATCGTGGTCGCCGATGCCGCCGCACTTGACCTGACCAACAGCCTCGCTATCAGCGCCTGGGTCTACCAAGCGCCTGAGGCGAGCACCAACACACAAATTATTCTCGCCAAGAATGGCGCCTACACCCTCTCGCTCGAAGGCCGACACCCCACCCTCCGCATCCAGGGCGTCTCCCCGGCCTCCATGACCGTCTCCAACCTCATCGCACACAAGAGATGGACCCATCTCGCCGCCACCTATGACGGCACCCACATGGCCCTCTACGCCGACGGCCTGCAGATCGGCACCACCAACGCCACGGGCACTCTCGCTGTGAATAGCAGTGTGCTGGGAATCGCACATGACCCTACGCTCACGAACGGCTATTTCGGCGGCATGATTGACGAGGTCAGACTCTACTCCGTCGCCCTCTCCACATCCCAGGTCTGGGAGGTCTACCAATACGGGGCCGATCCCGATGGCGATGAGATCGGGAATGAGGACGAGCTGCAGAACGGCTCCGACCCCAACAGTTTCGGGCTGTCGGCCGGTATCGCGGGTGATCTCAACGGCGATGGACAGCTCACCTCTGCCGACGTCGATCTGCTCACCTCCCTCGTCAACGACCTCTCCGCCAACGTCACGCGCTACACCTACGACCCCAACGGCAATGTCGCCACGGTCACCGATGCCCTGGAGGGCACCAGCACCTTTACCTACGACAAGAACAACCGTCAGACCATCGTCACCGATGCGCTCGGTAGCGGCACCACCAACGCCTACAACGCCGCGGGCTATCTCGCCGCCACCTGGGATGCGCTCGGTGAGAAGACCGCTATCGCGTACAACGCCTTCGGGAACCCCATCCGCATCACCAATGCGCTCGATAAGGTCAGCACGATGGCCTACAACAGCGTCGGCCAGGTCACCAACAGTACCGATTCACGTGGCATCAGCCAATCCACCCAGTACGACGCCCTCAAGCGCGTCTATCAAGTCACCGTTGCCGTCGGCACCGCTCAGGCCGCCACCTCCACGACCTACTATGACGCCAACGACAACGTCATCAGTAACCTCAATGACCATGGCATTGAGACTGTGTACGAGTACGATGCCAACAACCGCCCGACCAAGGCAACTGCGGCGAAAGGGACCTCGGACGAAGTGGTGACGGAGTACGTCTACGATGCGCGTGGTTTGCAGACCTCCACCAAAGACGGACGCGGCAACACACAGAGCGTAACCTACGACGCTCTAGGGCGTCAGCTCAGCGTGACCGACAGAGAAGGCAACCAGACCGAGTTCCGCTACGATAACCTCGGCCGCCAGATTAAAGGTATCCGCCCCAACGGACGCGTCATCGAGTATCGCTATGACAAGCTCGGTCGCCAAATCCAGCTTGTCGATGGTGCGGTCGATGCGCAGACCGAGTATGACCTCCTGAATCGTGTGGTCGCCGATGTGAACTTCCGGGGCATCCGCAGTGAGTTCCTCTACGACGCCATGGGCAATGTCACCAACCAGGTGGCCGCCAAGAGCTACAGCGAAACCACCAGCACCGCCTACGAATACGATGCCATGTATCGCGTGAAGCGGATCGTCAACGGCAACGACGAGGACATCTCGATTGTCTATGATGCGCTTGGTCGTCCCGTTACGCGCACGGACGAGCTGGGTCGTTCTGTGACCAACGTCTATGCTGATGGCATCAACCTGACCAGCTACACCAAAGCCGATGGCACCGTGATCTCCAACAGCTATGACAGCCTCAGTCGCCTGAGCGGTGTCTATGCCGATGGTGTCCTCCAGCAGCAGTTCCAGTACGACACCCTTTCTCGTATGACCAACGCGTGGGAGTACAACCGCAGCGGGGCAGGCGACGACCGCGAGGTCCTGTTCCAGTACGACGCCCTCAACCGGGTCAGCCGCGAAATCCAGAACGGTGCCCAGGTGGATCGGCAGTACGATGACAACGGGAACCAGACCCAAGTCACCTATCCATCTGCCTATGTCGTCAAGCGCACCTTTGACAAGAACGACGCCCTTGAGACGCTCAAGAACAGCGCCGGGACGACCACGTATGCCTCCTACACCTATGACATCAACAGCCGCATCGACGACATCAGCTTCGGCAGCAGCGTCACCGAGAGCTATGGCTATGATAGCCGCGAACGGTTGGCCTCCCTCGATCAGCTCGGCAGCAGTGTCGATATCGATTATGACCTCTCGCATGATGCCAACGGAAATGTCACCTTCTCCGACAATAACGACGACGAAGCCTACAACTACACCTACGACGCCCTCGACAGAGTCAAACGCAAGCGCGACACCTCCGAGCTCGTACGTGAGCTACTCAGCTACGACAAGATGGGCAACTGGTCGAGCTACTCGAATAACGTCAGCGGCAACGAAACACGGACGATCAACGCCGCCAACGAGTACACCGAGATCAATGAAGACGATCTCACGTATGACGAGAACGGCAGTCTAACCGACTGGGATGGCCAGGAGTTTGTATACGACTACCTCGACCGTCTGATCGAGGTGAAAAGCAACGCCCAGACCATTGTCACGTACACCTATGATGCCCTCAACCGCAGAACCACCAAAGAGGTCGCCGCCACCTCTGAGAGCACCGAGTATCTCTACGACGGCGACCAGGTTATTGAAGAGAAGGTGGAAGGCTCCCTGGCCCGGAAGTTCATCTATGGCAACGGCATAGATAGCCCTGTCGCCATGATCTCGACGGGTACGTATTACTACCTGCGCGATTGGCGCGGTAACATCCGCGTCATCACCGACGACAGCGGAGACGTGGTCGAGACCTACAAGTACAGCCTCTTCGGTCAGACCACTATCTACAACGGTTCCGCCCAGCTCATAGCCGAAAGCGCTATCGGCAATCCCTATGGCTATACCGGCCGTCGCCTCGAGCCCGAGACCGGCCTCTACCACTACCGCAACCGCGCTTACAGCCCCGAACTCGGTCGCTTCCTCCAGCGCGATCCGGCCGGTTACATCGACGGTCTCAATCTCTACGCCTATACCGCAAACAACCCGCTCTCCTATGGCGACCCCTATGGCCTCTATCGCTGGGAGCACAACCTCGATCCCGATATCGGATCCGCGATCCTGGGGCATATGGCTCAGACGCGTGAGTATTACTATGCGAACGCCGAGAGCGAGCGTAGACGGCAGCAGGCATATGCCCTGGATGTCGAGAATGCGCTGGCCAATCGTGAGAGCATCGGTCTCGCATACGGTATGACAGGGGACGAGGTGCTCTCTCATCTGGACGTGATTGTGGATATATGGGCGAGCGAAGGTGTTACTCGGTCACGAAACGACATTC
Source organism: Lentisphaerota bacterium (assembly GCA_013203785.1). GTDB lineage: Bacteria > Verrucomicrobiota > Kiritimatiellia > UBA8416 > JABMPJ01 > JABMPJ01. Next base: position 22,862 of record JABMPJ010000186.1, read on the forward strand.
TCTTGGAAATGGCTGCAGGCGCCGCGCAGAGGTGGGATGAGCGTCTGAGTGCGGAGGTGGACAATCTGCAGGCCCAGTATCGGGAGCACATGGGTGGTTCAGCAGACCTGTCTTCATTCGGTTGGCTCCCCGGTGCACAGGAGGGATTGCCTATTACGTGGGATCAAGCCGGGGCTCTCTCTCTTGGGGGAGTCACGGAACTGCCCCAGCTCTCCCTGAATGATGGTGACAACCGGTGGTGGCAGCTGAATTTCGTGGAATTCCAGCTAAGTGGTGGTGGAGTATTGGACGGGTTCAGTGGGGAGATGGAGTCACGATTCGGCCTGACGGGGAGCACGCCCGATGACATCGGGAGAATGTTTGGCTACCTGGATCAGCGTTATCAGCGGGATGAGGCCGCCAGAGGCCATGGATGGTTGCAGGGCGTAGCCACGGTGGCCGCTGTTGTCGTCAATGTCGCGATGGGCAATTACCCTGGGGCGGCCATTGCGGCCTACCAGGGAATTACCGGTAATGACTTAAGCAGTCTCGACTTCAGGATAGCCTCTTCTGGCGATTTTGCACTTGATTTTCGAGGGGGTGGGGTCTACTTCGGGACCGATGAAGTCAGTCTTGGTTACACGTCGGCAGGATGGGCTCAGGAATTCCATTCCGGAGATGTCGACATCCAGTACGGTGGTGGAGGGTATTCCCTGGGCATTGATGGCTATAGTATTGGTTCCAGCGTCGCAAGCGGCGCGCCTGGTATCACACTGTCAACCCCCGAGTTTTCCATCTCGTACTCAATGAACAACAATTTTAGCTTCAGTAACGAGGACTTCTCGATTGGGTTTGGCGGAGGAAACTACAGCTTCAGCAACGATGACTTTTCGATAGGGGTTGGTGGCTTTGGTGAGAGTGGTTACAGTGTCAACTTCGGATTCGATGGCTTCAACGCTGGCTACAGCACCTTGCCGAGTACTGCCAATAATGGTGGTGGCAATTTCAACGTTAGCTATGAAATCGTTGATGGCCTCGGTGTAGGCTATGGAAGCAACGGCTCGTCCCTCATAACTCGGGCGGGTAGCGTCAGGTTTCGTGAGATCGGAGACGGCATAGGGGCCGCTTGGAATGCCGTTCGCTCTGCGTGGCCGAGTGGAGGAGGGCAGGCTGACTTGGTAACTGTGCCACCGGGCGCTGCCCCGTGGAGCTTAGAGGATGTTGGGATAATGCCCGTTGGAGCGCTGAGCGTGAATCCGGAAACCGGAGAATACACCTTGCGTGGAGGACCAGCTGCGTCCATGGTTGGTCCTCTTGCCGGGCCTACGGCGCAGTTGGATACTAGGGGGAATCTTGTAGCGGGTGGCTTTAATGATTATTTCAATAAAGCGACCGGTGGCCTTTCTGTTGATGGTGTTATTAAGCTGTACAAAGCGCAGACCGGCTCCGACATTGCGCGTTACCAGCTTGAGAAGCTCTTTACTGATCATAAATACGCGCAGAAGACTCTGATCGCAGATGAGAATCTTCATCTTGTCGCGGGCTTGAGAGGGATTCTGAATCGGAATGCTCCCAGAACAATGTCCAGGTCATCCGTAGCTGAAGGATGGACGAAACTCCCATGGTATAAGAGTGTCTTTCATAACCCTTGGTATGCCCCGCTGCGGAACGCAAAATATGTCGGACCAGGCGGGCATATGGAAGGTGTGTATGATGCCCAAGGGAAGTGGGTTCGTGATCCGAAGTTTATTGCAACATTCAATTTCTTTGATCCAAATAAGGTAACTGAACATTTTGCTGCCGATGTGAAGCCCTATAATAAGTTGGGGAACTAGGATGCGTTTAGTTGTATTTTTGTTTTTGGCGGGTTGTGTCCATGGGGAGGAGTCTTTCATGTCCGAAGAGTTTTACAGGAATAAGATGTCCAATAATATGGAGCATGCAGCAGCGTGGATTCTCAATGAAGGATTACAGATTGTGCACTTGCATGATGCTGCGACGTTGAGCAGAACGTTAGTAGACCGATGGGCTGTCCAGCTTGCGGTTAAGGAGCCTGGCATCGACGATGGTTACGAGCTTGCATATTTTCCAGTCGCTGCAAAAGGCATGCATTATGATATTAACTGTTTGCATCGTGTTACGGGAGAGAAGGCCACATATGAATACTGGTTGATCAATAAGCGTGGTGCCGATTGGTTCGGAAACCGTAGAGCCATGTTCTATATCATGAAGACTGCAGATGTTCATGCCAAGCGCGAGCAAGTGCATTCTAGCGATCAGTTCTTTGATGAGTATGAGGTTGATGACGTGAAGCTGACCTTGCCGCTCACCGATTTGCAGCTGCTTTACAGGATGGAAGCATGGAAATATCCTGACAGCTATGCTGGCTCCAAGCTTCCAGATACGGAAGTCTCGCTAGATCAGCGCGGATATTTCGTAGTTGGATCCGGCTGGCAGAAGGCAGGCCGTGCAATTCGTGGTATCTTTGGAGCGAGAAAGGAATGAGCCCACACTCTCGTGCAAGGGGTTTACATTGGATGGTAATTCAGCGAAAGATGCTAATTCGATCAATGCCAGTGACCTTACCGTTGTTTGGTTTCATGGTCTGTGTCCTTTCGCTATCTGCGGCGACAGGGATTTCTGAGCTGATTTCCAATGTTGATATCGCATTTCCTTTTTATTGTCGTAGTCTATTTCCGGTAGCTGCTTTTGTCGGAATCGTCATGCTATTACTTGACTGGCGCTTTTCTAACAGCAAAGGGAAGTTGATAAGCGGTTTAGCTCTTTGCTTGCTTGTTGCATGCGGCTTTCTCGGATGGATATGTGCCCAGTCGATTATTGGTTTTTAGTCAAAGGACGGGCGGGGACGGGCGGGGTCGAGGCAGGCGGGGTCAGCCCTTAAGAAATAAGTAACGAGGTGATGCGCGTCAGGAGGGGCGGCCCTTGAGATAATACTTGGCCGGGCGGAGGGGGTCAGCCCTTGAAATAACACTTTACTGGGGGTGGGAGTGGCCATGGTTGATCGGTTTCAAGCAGTCCAGCCCGCCGAAGAGAGCTCGAGTTAGCGGCCCACAAGATTTAGCAAAGAACACCAGATGGGAGCAACAATGACAGGTTTGAGATCGAAATGGTTGTCTGCGGTCCTGGCCTGCGGGCTGATGATACTTGCCGGATGTGACAGCGGCGGTGGTGGCGGAGATGAGAGCGGTGACTCCGAACCGCGGGCCGTCGATATGTCAGGCATGTGGCGAGGCTTCGCCGTGGCCACTGTGCTGGGTGTGCCGGAGACGGTCTATTCCACGATGGAGCTGATGCAGGACGGAGCGTTGATCTCCGGCGACTGGGATGGACTGCCCATTTCGGGAAGCGTCAGCAGCAACGTGCTGGAAATTGTTGTGCCCTCGGTAACGAGAGGGAGTCTCACGATGCATGGCAGCGGAACCGGCGTCCTCGAAGACGACCCCACACGGGATTTCAGGATGATGCTGTTCAGCGGCGAGATGACCTTCTCCGGTTTCGGCATTACCACGCACGAAACCTTTGACGGCTCCTTCTCACAAACCGTGGCCGCCATGCGGGGCGCGCACGCCACTTTCGTCGAAGCCGTCATCGAGGCCCTTACCGCTGAGGCCAGAGCAGGAACTGAATGAGGAAGACTGTAATGCGTGTTGGAACCGTGAAATCAAAAAGAGAGTGGCTAGGCCCCGTGCTAACATGCACCATCCTGATCGCCGCCACACATCCGGCACTGGCCAATCCCGATCCGGTGTCGTCACGCGTGGTGGTGCAGCGCTTTCAGGATGTGCCGGTTGAGATGGCGACCGGGGAGCTGCGGCAGCGTGAGCAGCCCGAGTTTTCCATCAAGGGCCGGAACGGAAATCTCACGCTGCGGCGCAACTATCAGAGCCAGCGAGATGAGGTGGGAATATTCGGCTACGGATGGAACTGGAATCATGGCGAGCGACTTGTGCTCGGGGGCGAAGATGAGTTAGTCATTTACGAGACGGCGGAGAGCGAGATTCCCATCGAACCGGACTTTCACTATGAGGGCCGGTATGCCGGTTCGGCGTACTATGGGTACAGGTGGGAAAACTGGACTGCGGCGACCGGGCTGCCCGACGCCCAGCTCGGCTACGACCATGTGGCCCACCCCATGCCCCTCACCGCGATCAACAGCTTGGCTGACCTGACGGCGGGAAACTGGGGCTTTGTGGATTTTCCCGACTATACCATCATCAAAGTGGAGCTGGCTTGTATCGGTGCCACGGAATATCCATGGTCCGATCCCTATGTGGGCTTTCGAATGAAGCTATCTGCGGGTGGCGCAGCCAATACGCTCTGGTCACACACCGACTACGCGGCAGATGTGGTCGATATCACCTCGGACGATGCCTCCTGGACGGTCGCGGACCTCAACAATGTGGTGGCCCGCGTTGGAGTCGCCGACTACCGGTATAACGATGATCTGAGCGTCTTCATCGACACCTTTCACCTGGGGGTGACCTATGCGTGCAACGGAACCGGAGAGCTGAAATACAAGCCCGGTACCGACTTCGTTCTCGAGACCGTTGGGTCAGAGTATCACATCAAGTATTTCGATCTGCGGAAGAGCGTGTTCGATGCCTCGGGCGTGCTTATCCGCAAGTACGACGCCAACAGCAATGCGTTGTACTTTGCTCACGACGGACTGGCCCGCATAACCAGCGTAAGCAATGACGTAGGCGGCTCGCTGACATTCAGCTACGAGGATGGCACGGCCGATGCCAAAGTCACCAACGTGGTCGATCATCTGGCGCGGTCGTGCTCGTACAGCTATGCTGGCGATAATCTCATCAATGTCACCGATCTCGAAGGTCATCTTACCACGTATTCGTACTTGGGCGGTGAGGCCGAACCCAGCCTCGATCACAATATGAAGCTGCGCATCGACTGTGAGGGGAACCGTGTCATTATCGCATACAATGACGTTGGCGCTATTGACACCGTCGCCAGCTACTCGAACAGGCTGAGTCGGGAGGTCCGCTTCATCTACACGAACCAGACCACCTGCTCGTATATTCCCGGAGCGGGGAGCTACCAGGGCGTGGTTCGCAGTGCTTCCAACGACATCAGTCATGTGTTCATTCGTGCGGGCGAACTCCCCGGCGACATAGCCGATGCCGTTACCCCTGGCTCGGAGCCTGAAGACGGATTCTACTTCTATGATCTTAAGCACAACATGACGGGGACGGTGGTAGGGGGGCGCACGAACAGCTTCTGGTACGATGCCAAGCACAACATGATTACCAAGATCGATGGCGAAGGCAGTACCTGGATGTACGGGTACAATACAAACTGCAATCGGCGGAGCCGGATTGTGGATCCGCTCGGTCATGTGACAACGATGGGGTATGACGCGGCCGGGAACATGGTTGCCGCGACAAACGCTCTGGGCGGCGTCACCACGCGTGAATACGACGCTTTTGGGAACCTAACCCAGGTTGTCGACGCCCTGGGCGGCAGCGACTCCTTTGTCTACGACGCGAACGGGGTGAATCTGATCGCCTCCACCAACCGGCGTGATCAGGTGACGCTGTATGCCTATGACAGCGTGGGCAACAAGACGAGCGAAACGGATGAGGCGAGTTGCACATGGTCGGCCGGTTACGACAATTATGGGAATAAGACATGGGAGAAGGATAAGCAGGGAACGGAGACCCGCTACTACTATGACGACAACGGGCGGGTGACGAACATGGTGTCGGCCTACGGTACGGCTGAAGCGGCTACGACGAGCCTGGAGTACGATGGTGTAGGGCAACTGATCCGGAAGACGGCACCCAACGGCGGCGTTGAGTCGCGCACGTATGACCTGTATCGTAACCGCATCTCCCAGACCAATGCCTCGGGGCATGTGCAGTCGTGGGGATACGACGCCTATGGGCGGGTGACGGCCACAACCAATGCGCTTCAGGGCGTGACCCGCTTCTACCACGATGGTCGCGGCAATATCGTCTCCAGCATCGATAGCCGTGGATTTACCAGCTCCGCCACCTATGACAGCGCTGACCGCGTGATCTCAAAGCAGGACGCGCTCGGCAACACCGTCAGCAATCACTATGACGCCGGGGGCAACCTGATCTCCCAGACCGCCGTTTCGGTGGGCTATCCCGGCTGTACCCCGGAAGAGGTGCCTGACGCCCTCGTGGTCGTCTTTGAATACGACGCCTTGAACCGGGTCACGAAGAAGACCGTCGGCTATGGACGCAGCGACGCACGCGTCAGCGAGACTGAATATGACGCCCTGGGGCGAGCGACCAGAGTGACCGATGCCCTGGGGCACTACACCACCATGGATTACGATCCCAACGGGAATCTCACCAATCAGCTCTTTTACAGCAGTGATGACACCCCGCTCGGGCATACCACCTGGACCTATGATGATCGAGACCTCAAGAGCCAGGCCATTAGCTGGCTCAGCAGCGGGCCCTACTCCACGAACAGCTTTGAATACGACGCCCGCGGGATGAAGCGCGCCATGATCGGGCCGCTGGGTGGCCGGAACGACTACGCGTACGATGGGCTGGGACGTCTTATCGCAACCACGAATCCCGTCAGTGCCATTGTTTCGTACAGCTACGATGTTGCTGGCAACAAGATCAGCGAGATCAACGCGGTCAACACCGAGACCACCTATGGGTGGGACCTGCTGGGCAACATGACCTCCCGCATCGTGAACGCCGGTCAGGCGAATGCCCGCACCAGCACCTTCTTTTACGATGCGCTCGGCCGCGTAACGAACGCTATCGACGCGCTCGGGTATTCCATGCAGACCGCCTATGACGAAGCCGGCAACGCTACGAACCGGACCGACAAACGCGGCCACACCACGACCTACGCCTTTGACCCTCTCAATCGTCTGACCAATACCATAGATGCGTTGGGGTACACCATGAGCCGGAAGCTGGATGGCCGGGGTAGTGTCTGTCGGGAGACCGACAAGAGGGACAAGGTGACCGCCACAACATACAACGTCTACGGTGAGCCCATTCTGGGCGTGGATCCCGAAGGCAATACGGCCCTCCACCGTTATGATGTCAAAGGCAACAAAACCTCCTCAATCAGTTCACTGGATGCCGAGGTCCGGTACGAATATGACGGGCGAGGGCAGGTCACAAATACCATCGTCAGCCCCGTGCCAGGCGATGAGCGGAGCGTAACACGGACGTACGACTGGCTTGGCCGAGTCGTCGCGGAGAGTGATCCCCTCGGGAACACGGCGACCAAGAGCTATGATGCGCGTGGCAACGTCACCTCAATCACCGATGCGCGCGGGAACACGACATGGATCCAGTACGACGTCATGGGGCTTCGGACCAATACGATTGATGCGTTGGGTAAGACTGAACAGATCGGGTACGACATTATCGGTGCACCGATCGCCAGCATCGACAAGCGCGGGAAACAGACCACCTTCTACTACGATGCGTTCGGCCAGAAACGTCGTGTGGTCGATGCGCTCGATAACTCTACCTACTATGCTTACGATGCCCTGGGCAGGCGGACCGCGACGACCAACGCGCTGGGTGATGTCGAGCGGTTGGCCTATGACGCTAACGGCAATGTGACTTCACAGACGGATTGGGCGGAGAACGAAAGCACCTTCGCCTTCGATCCGCTCAATCGTCTGACCAATGCCGTGGATGCCCTGGGCTTCTCTGTGGCCACCACGCTGGACCCGATGGGGAGTGCGCTGTGGGTTACCGACAAACGCGGCTCCACGGTGACCCGGAGCTATGACGACAATGGTCAGGTCCTTAGTCTGACCGACCCAGCCCTGAATACCACCACCTTCACCTACAACGCCGGGCGGAAAAAATCAGGAGAGATTCATCCGAATGGCCTGGTGGTCCGCTATGGTTACGATAGGCTGGGGCAGCTGGCCAAGACGGTCATAGGTGCGGGGCGTTCCGATGCACGTGTGGTCCTCAACCAGTACGACATAGCCGGTCGACTCATCGGAGAACAGCCACCCTCCGGCAGCAGCGTAACGTATGGCTACGACGGAAATGGCAATCGGACATCCATAACGAACGCGCGGGGAGATGTGACCACGCTCTCATACGATGTCCTCAACCGCGTCACGAACAGCGTTAACGCGCTGGGCCACAGCATCACCCGTCTGTACGATCCCATGGCCCATCTGACCCAGCTCACCGATGCGCGTGGCCACACCACCGTGAATACCTATGATGCCCTCGGGAGACTGCTTTCCACCACGGACCCTGAAGGCGGCAGCGCCACCTACGAGTACGATGCGGTCGGCAACAAGGTCCGGGAAGTTGACCCCGGCGGCGTGACCAACCGCTTTTACTACAGCCCGTTGGGGCTGGTGACGACCAATGTGATAGGTGAGGGGCTTGCCGATGCACGGACTCGGGTAGTGGAGTACGATGTGTTGGGGCGGAGGATCAAGCAGATTGATCCGCTGGGTGCATACGTGGTGTTGGCCTACGATGCAGGCGGGAATGTCACGAACTCCGCCTCTTATTCGGCCGACGATACGTGGCTCCGTCAAACCAGTTTCGAGTACGACTCACGGTCGTCGCTCACATCGAAGACGGATCCGCTCGGGAGCACCTATCAGTACGAGTATGACGAATCGGGTCGCAAGACGGCCGAGACAGATCCGATGTCAAACCGCGTGGAATATACCTACGACATTTACGGCAATGCGACCGAAATGAAGGATCCGCTTGGCAACGTAGCCAAGACTGAATACGACAAGATGAACCGCCGTGTCAGAACCACGGATGCGCTGGGCTACCATACTCGCTACCGCTATGACGCGAACGGGAATCAGGTTGCTGCCATCAACGACGACGGCAACATCGTATACACGCGTTATGACGAGCTCAGTCAACCCATCGAACTCAACAAGTCCCTGCCCAACACCCTCCTGGCGACCGAGCTGCGTGCCGACGTCAACGGCGACGGGACCATCGACACCAACGACATCGAAGCGCTCAACGCCTTGATTGAGTAGCAGAGATAGGGGCGGGACCCACAGCCGAATAGATCCTGCACCACGACATCGTCAACCCCTTCGCCCAGCGCTGCGACCTGCACCACAGGTTCGTCGACGCGACCGACTACTGCGGCGATTTCACGAAACCGCGTTGACGGGCGGCTTCGTAGAGCAGGAGGGTGGTGGCGGCGGCGACGTTGAGGGAGTCGGCTTGGCCGAGCATGGGGATGCGGACCTGTATGTCGGCAGCCTCCAGCCAGATGGAGGTCAGGCCCACCTGTTCCGTGCCCATCACGAGGGCCGTCCCTTTGGTCAGGTCGGCCTCCGTATAGATGAGGTCGGTGTGCGGGGTGGTGGCGACGATCTGTATGTCGCGCGCGCGTAGCCACGCGATGGCCTCGGCGCTGCTGACCTCGATGACGGGTAGTGCAAAGAGAATGCCGATGCTGGCCCGCACGACGTTGGGGTTGTGCAGGTCGGTACAGCGATCACACACCAGGACAGCGTCGGCCCCGGCGGCGTCGGCCGACCGAAGGATCGTCCCCAGATTGCCGGGCTTCTCAATCGCTTCGGCGACGACCACGAGCGGGGTGGGGCAATCGGCCAGATCCGCCAGCGAATGCGTAAGGTGGTGGGCGGTCGCGAGCAGGCCTTCGGGGCGGTCGCGGTAGGCCATCTTACGAAAGACGGCCTCGGTGCACTCGAAGTGCTCCGCGCCCTGAGCGACAGCTTGTGCGATGAGGGCGTCCTCGTTGGAGCCCTGAAAGAGGGCCCGGCAGGTGTAGAACTCGCCAATGGGATGCGTGTTGTCGAGGGCACGCTTAATCTCACGATAGCCCTCAATCAGCATGAGGGTGGCGTCATCGCGATGCGAGCGCTGACGCAGCTTCACCGCAAACTTGACCCGCGGGTTCTGCAGGCTGGCGATGGGGAGGGCCATCAGAGTGTGCCGTACAGCGAGACGGTAGCAATAGCGCTTTCATCTCCGGAGGTGGCCGTAAGCGTGACAGACCGTGGATTGTCAAAGTCATCGAAGTTTGTATCGAAGGTTATGGTGGCTTCATTGCCAGATGTAGTCAGGGTCACGTACGTACTATTGACGCCAGCGCCGAGGCTCCAGTTGATGGTGCCGCTGCCCGTAGCTGTGAAGGTAACGCTTGCGTATGGTATGCCTATGTATTGGAGAGAGGCGGACGTTGGCCTAAGAATAAGCCCCTCAGGTTCATGGATGATGTGGGCGGCCGCTGTACCACTGTCGGTGGTGCAGGTGAGCACTTGGAGGTGCTCCTCGGCACCGGGATTATCCAGGCTTGTGTAGGTCGTTACGGGTCCCTCTCGCACCGTGAGAGTGCCCCATGACTCGTATTGCAGGCTCCAGCTGTAGGTGTGGGCACCGCTGGCTGTGAATGTGGCGGACTCAAATTTCTTCACGGAGGCGTTCTGGGGGGTGACGCTGGCCCCCGTCTCGACGGTCTGGTGGGTGATGATGGCTTCGGCGGTCTGGACATAGCCCAGCGTATTGCTTCCGTCGCTGCTTTCTGTGGCTAGCGTTGAGGTGACCGTAACGATCTGTTGGGCGGTAAAGGCGCTGGCGCCGGGGTCTTGGGTGCTTGTGTAGAGCACGCGACTGCCTTTGCGGGTCGACAGGGTGCCCCACGACTCCTGTTCAAGGGTCCAGTCGTACTCAAACCCGCCGCTGGCAATCAGTTCGATGGTTTGACCCAGCAGGATCGCGGCGGCAGCCGGAGTGATGCGGACGTTGTTCTGGGTGCCCGACTCGGTTTCGCATCCGACAAGGCAGAGTCCGGCGACGAGAGTAACGATGAGTAGGAGTGGCAGTGCCATGCGTTTCATAACTTTTAGAATGGTACCGAAAGCCAAATTGCATTGTCAACGGGCAAGACCGATGTTTTACTGTGCGGATGAATCACAGACAGACGCTCTTACTCTCTTGCTTGGCTCTCTCGCTTGTGGCGGCAGCGGTGCGCGGTGAGGAGGAGCCCCTCAAGCGCATGCGTGTTGATGGTGTGGCCGCCTATGTCAATAAGCACGTCATCACGCTCTCGGATGTTCTGGTTCTGATTGAGCCGGTGCGGCAGCAATTGGGTGCCACCTACACGGGCGCGGCCCTACAGGAGCGGCTGCGCACGGCGTTTGACAGCACACTGGCCACCCTGATCGATCGCTTTCTGGTGCTCGATGCCTACGAGAAGCAGGGCGGCCGTCTTCCCGACTGGGCGATTGAGCAGCGCGTAGAGGAGATGATCAAGGAGCTGTTCAATGGCGACCGTGCTGCGCTGATGCAGGCCCTGTCTAAAGAGCAGATGACCTACGATGAGTGGCGCGATACCATAAAGCGCCAGATGGTCGTGCAGTCGATGCGCCAGGCCAATGTGGACCAGTACGTCAAGATTGCCCCTGGGCGCGTACGGGCTTACTACGATGGTCATGCCGATGAATTCCAGCTGCCCGCGCATATGCATGTGCGTATGCTGGTGGTGACGGCCGAGAAGGTGCCCGATCATGAGCAGCGCAAGCGGCAGGCCGAGGAGCTGGTGCAGCGTGGTCGCGACGGGGCGGATTTTGCCGCGCTGGCCACGCAGTTCTCGGGCGGTTCACACGCCGCCGAGGGCGGCGACTGGGGCTGGATCGATCCCACGCACGAGCTCCGCTCTGAGCTGGCCCGCGTGGCCGAGGCCACCGAGACAGGCCAGGTCAGTGACCCGGTTAAGATCGCGGATGCGCTCTATATCATTAAGGTGGAGGGACGGCGTGAAGCTGACGTGGCACCCTTTGACGATGTCTACAGCCAGATCGAGCGTGCGCTGCGCCAGAAGGAGATCCAGTCATCCTACGCCATCTGGCTGGCGCGCCTCAAAGGGGACGCTTTTGTAAAGATTGTCCCGACGGAATCGATTTAGTCGGATGAATCTTACCAGTCCCACCCAGGTGCGAGGACTGCTGGCCGAGCTGGGCATTCGCCCCAGCCGCACATTGGGTCAGAACTTCCTGGTTGACGCCAATGTTTTGCGTATCCTTGTCGAGGCGGCGCGATTGACGCGCGACGACCGCGTCTTGGAGGTGGGGCCCGGACTGGGCGTACTGACGGAGGCACTCCTGGCACGCGCAGGTGGTGTGGTGGCGGTGGAGAAAGATCATCGCCTGGCGGCCCACCTGGCCGATCGCTTCGCCAGCGACGCGGCCCTGACCATTGTCACGGGGGACATGCTTAAGCAGCGCTTTGACGTGCTTGGCGAAGGTCGCTTACAGAAGGTGGTCTCGAACTTGCCGTACCGTCCCGGCACTCGCATTCTGGTTGATTTGGTGCAGAGCCCGACACCGCCGGGCTTGATTGTGGTGACGGTGCAGCGCGAGGTGGCGGACCGACTCGTCGCCACCGTAGGTGGTGAGGCGTATGGTTTGCTGGGGGTCTGGATCGGGCGGTTGTATGATAGCGAGCTGATCAAGGTGGTTCGCCCAACCTGCTTCTGGCCTCCGCCCGCCGTCACCTCGGCGATCATGCGGTTGGAGCGCCATACGCGTTTGACTCTGCCCGCCGCGCAGGAGCATTGCTTCTATGCATTGACCCGCCATGCCTTCACGCAGCGTCGCAAGCAACTGGCCTCGGTTTTACGGAAGGCACCGGCGGGGCTGCAGATGGCTGACACAGACTGCCGCGCGTGGTTGACGGCGCAAGGTCTCCCGGCAGAGGCGCGTCCGCAGGAATTGAGCCCCGAGGCGTGGTGCCGCCTAAGTGCGGAAATTGGAAGCGCCAATTGACTTAGTCACCAGCGCTGGGATACGATTACGGAATGAGTTTTCTCTTTCGCCGCTGGCTATCCATTGATTCGCGTGGTGCGCGCGCCCAGTTCGGCGTGGGTATGCTTCTCTTCTTCGCCGTGCCTGTGCTGGCGATGTGGTACTTCGTTCGGAGTGGATGGGATCAAGGCGGAGTAGGGCCCGTCTGGGTGATCCTGTTCTGTAGCGCGGTTCTGATGCTCGCCTTGGCTGGCTTCCTCCTTATGCGTCGCGGGGCGATGCAGGTCGAGGCCCTGCGCCGGTTGCTCGAGGGTGTCGTGCAAGAGGGCGTGACGGCGGGCGTAGACAGAAAGGCGCTCGCGGTAGCGAGTGATGCGGAGTCGATCAACGCCTGTATGCGGGTCATCATGGGGGAGCTGCGACGGCATATCGAGGATGTGGAGGGTGAGCGTGACCGCCTACAGACTGAGTTGGGTCAAGCCCAGAAGGTTGAAGGGTTGGGCACGATGGCTACGGGTGTCGCCCATGATTTCAACAACCTGATCGCCGCCGTCATGGGTAACGCAAGTATCGTACTCAACTCCATGGCCGCCGATTCTCCCGCCCGTGACAACGCGCTGCAAATCCAGGCTACGGCGGCACAGGCGGTCGAGCTGACCGGTAAGATCGGCCTTTATTCCGGTCACTGTCGTTTCGACGGGGCGCCCGTGAAGTTGAGCAGTTTGGTGAGTGAACAGGCTGAGGTCCTTGAAGCGATCGTATTTCGCGGTGTGAAGATGGAGTACCGGCTCGACGAAGACATGCCCCTGATCTGCGGGGATCGCCAGCAGCTTCAGGAGCTACTGCGTGCTCTGGTGTCGAATGCCTCGGACGGGATCACCAATAGGGTCGGTACCATCACCGTTTCGACCGGTGTGATGTTGTGCGATGAATCGACCCTGTCGAAGACGGTTCTTCAAGAGCGGCTGCCTCCCGGCCGCTACGCGTTCATCGAAGTGGCCGACGATGGATGTGGTATTCCGCAGGAGGTGCGCCAGCGGATGTTCGATCCCTTCTACTCCCATAAGATACGGGGTAGGGGACTGGGCCTCTCAGTGGTCTTGGGCGTGACGAGGGCGCATTCCGGTGGCGTGTTGGTTGAGAGTGTGCCCGATCACGGCTCGGTTTTCCGCGCGATTTTTCCCTGTCCCAGTGCGCTCAACGACTCGTAGCGCCACTGAGCGGGTGTGGTCATGGCCGGATGATCGTGGCGGATGGGGCGGATCGGCTGGTCAGCTCTTCGATGCGCTGCTGGTAGGGGTGGGCGCGGCGGGGCTCTCCACGCTCCTGATAGAGTCCCACCAAATTCTGCAGCAGGGCCAGAACGCCGGTCGAATTACCCTTCGCATCCTCAATGCGATCATACAGGGCTAAGCCCTCAAGATAGTAGGCCTCGGCACGGTCGCCCTGTTTTTGAATGCGGCAGACCTCAGCCAGGTTGTTCAGCGTCATGGCGAGATCGGGATGCTCCTCCCCGAGCGTATGGCGCCTATGGTCACATAGCTGGCGGTAGAGGGCCTCGGCTTCCGGGTAGCGCTGTTCCATGAAGTAGATTTGGGCGAGGATGGAGAGGTAGGCGTCCAGTTTCTCCGGTTCCTGTAGGCGGGCCTTCTCGCACAGCCGGACGATACGCTCGTAGAGCGGATTGGCGGCTTCGAGCTTATCCTGTGCATACAGGACGGCCGCAAGCTGTTGAAGGGCGCTGGCGGTCTTGGGGTGATCGGGTCCGTAGGCGCGCTCAGCAATGGCTAGCACGCGTCCGAGGAAGGGCTCGGCCTCAGCGAATTTCTCTTGATCGACCAAGGCTTTGGCCACCTGGTTCAACAGCCCTATACGGGCCACATGGTCCTTGCCGATTGGCTGTTCCCACATCACCAGCACGTCACCGGTCGCATCGCCCGTCAGGGAGACCGCCGCAAACTTCATGGCGTATTCCTCTTTCGGGAAATAGTCGGGCCCTGCCGCCATCTCTTGCAGTGCCAGGGCACGCTGGTAGGTGGTGGCCGCCAAGGCCGGCTGGGCGGTCATGAAATAGACCGTTCCCATATCGATCAGCGTGTTCTCGAGACGGGGGTCCGCCGGGCCGTAGGCGGCCTCCTCAATGGTCAGGATGCGCTGGACCATGCTCTCGAGTCCGTTGTAGATGCCTAGGGAAAGATAGACTTTAGTGAGGTATTTAAGCACGCTGGCCACCTCAATATGGTCTGGACCATGCCGCTTGATGCGCATGGCCAGGACGCGCCGGAAGAGTGGTTCCGCGGCGCGCGGCTGGCCGAGGTCGTGCACGACCTGGGCCAGGCTGTAAAGTGCATCCTCTGTGTTGGGATGGTCCGGGCCGAAATTGGCTTCCGCAATCGCCAGGGCCTCGCTGTAGCAGGTCTGAGCCTCGGCCAGCTTGCCGCGCGCGTGATAGATGCGTCCCAGGCTCTTGCGTGGGTTCTGCGACTTGCGGTGGACAGGACCGAGGGCTTTGTCGTAGATCGCGATGGCTCGTGCGTAGAGGGCTTCGCTCCGGTCCGGTTGGTTGAGATAGAAATAGATCATGGCCGTGTTGTTGAGATCGTCGGCCACGCGGGTGGAATCGGTGCCCCAGGTCTGCTCGGCCACCACCAGGGCGAGCTCGGCCGTCTTGGCCGCCTCCGCGAAACGTTGGGCCCCCATGAGTTTGGAGGTGAGCTGCTTAAGTTCACGCCAGCGGGCCTCCTGGGCTGTGGCCGGGAGAGCGCTCAGGAGTATCAGCAGAAGCAGTACCTGTCCCAGCGTTCTCGTCATATGATTGTGCTGCATCGTGGTATCTAGTCTATGGATTGACCCCACGCGGCACAAGCGGAAAGCTGGTCCATGTGCCAGCATGGGCGCATCTTCGATTTGGTGCATCGGTCCCACTCGTAATCGTACTCCTGCTCGTAATCTTAATCCGAGCACGATTACGAGCACGATTACGAGTAGGATTAC
>JABMPJ010000187.1 GCA_013203785.1 Lentisphaerota bacterium
GCCGGAACGCGCGCCACTTCTTTCTATACCAATCTTGAATCATCCTATGCGGTGCTGTCTGCAACTGACTTCCAAGTGAATAACGACGCCGTCGGCTAGACCCGCCTGCTGCGGGCAAGCATCCCGAGTGGACAACGGAGCATCATAGAGAGGTGCCTTTGTGAGGAGAGACAAGCATGCCTGCTGGATCTGGAAGGGGGGAGTTGGGTCACCTGTTCCACGTGTGGAATAAGGAACGGGGCTGTGCCCCGTACCCCCTTATAGCGCGCGCGATTTCAGCCGCCGCATTCCGAATTCCTGCGTCTCTTGCCGAGGTCCAGCAGTATTCCCGTATGCAAAGCGTTGTCCCACGAGGATCCCCGCCGGCCGAGCCCGGCGGACGCGCGGCCACGCCCGGGCTGGGTCGCCCGAGCCGTATCGCGAGGCGCGCGGCTCGTGTCTCCGAGGAAACTCCGTTTGGTCAGCTATTTCGTCGCTGGCTACAGCGTGTCTTCCGGTGGCACGCCCGGCAAGAAACGGACTTGCCTCGCTGGCCTGACTGCTGTACAAAGCTACCGTCTGTCAATGCGCGTTACTGCCGAAGAAAAATGGAGATCTGGAATGCCCCAGAAGAAGACAACCCCGGCCCGCCGCAAGATACATGTAGACCTCCCCGAAGACGTGCACCAGCGTCTGCGCGTGAAGGCCGCGCTACTCGATATGTCCATGCAGGCGTTCGTCTCGGATGTTGTGTCTGACGCCGTTGCAGACGTGGTGATGCCAAAACTGAAGGGAGCTAAGCGCCGTGACTGAATCGCTCGCCACATACGATGCCAGCACGGTCGGACAGAAGATATCCACCATCAGGGAACAGAAGGTCATTCTGGACGCGGATCTTGCCGCCATTTATGGCGTGGAGACAAAGGCTCTGAACCGTGCAGTCAAACGCAATATCCACCGATTTCCTGCCGATTTCATCTTTCAGCTTACCAAGGAGGAAGACGACGCTTTGAGGTGCCAGATTGGCACCTCAAAGGGAAAGGGAGGTCGGCGCTACCTGCCTTACGCGTTCACTGAACACGGTGCGATAATGGCAGCCACCGTCCTGAACAGTCCCCGGGCCGTTCAGACGAGCGTTTTTATCGTCAGAGCTTTCGTTCGCATGCGCGCCGTGCTGATGGATACCCGCGAACTAGCCCGCAAGCTCGCCGCATTGGAACGAGAGGTCAAATCCAGGCTGGACACTCACGATGCCGCGATTGTCGACAATCTCAGCCGCATCATGGACCTCATCGACCCGCCCTCGCGCCCCGAACCTCCCGAACCTCCACGAAAGCTGATCGGTTTCGGCGTGAAGGAAAGTCGGGCCAAGTACACAACCAAAGCAACAGCCACGAAACCCAAAAGGAAGAGTGCCCGGTAATGCCCGAGAGTGAATGGCAAACACGCAAGAAGCGGATAGACGCGAAGCTGAGGGCACTCACCCAGCCTTGGGATATCGTTCCCTACCGCGCCGATCTGGATACGTCATCGCTGCACGCTGTTGCCGTCGAAGAATATCCCACTGCATCCGGTCCTGCCGACTATGCGCTTTTTGTCCACGGTCAACTCCTCGCCTTTATCGAAGCCAAGACGGTCGCCGTCTCGCCACAGAATGTCCTTGAGCAAGCCAAGCGCTACTCCAAAACGGCAACGGACGGTCCGGGAATTTGGAAGGAGTTCCGAGTTCCATTTCTCTACGCCACAAATGGCGAGCAGTGCTTCTTCATCGACATCCGTCCAGAGAACAGCTACTCGCGACAGGTTTCATCCGTCCACACGGCAGATGCCCTTGCCGAGGCCTTCACTCGCGATCCTGACTTCGCGTGGTTCGGCGAGACCCCTCTGACCATCCCTCGGCTGCGCTACTACCAAGAGAAGGCCATCCAGAAGACGGAACAGGCCGTTGCCGAGGGAAACCGCAACATGCTTGTGGCCATGGCAACCGGGACCGGAAAGACCTACACCACCGTCTCGCAAATCTACCGGATGCTGGAATCGAAGCAATTCCGACGCATTCTCTTTCTTGTGGATCGGCGCGCTCTGGCAGTCCAGGCCGTACGCGAATTTTCATCTTTCGCAACGCCAAAGGGCAACAAGTTCAATCAGGAGTATGAAGTCTATCACCAGAAGTTCCGCCGCGAGGATTACGACCAGGACACGCCTTTCGACCCCAAGATCCTGCCGGAGACCTATCTGACCAAGCCCGACCCGTCCAAGACCTTTGTCTACGTCTCCACAATTCAACGAATGGCGATCAATCTGTATGGATTGAACAGAACGAGCGGGTTCACAGGAGATCAGCCAAAGGGGGAAGCGAAGGAGTATGACGAGGATGCCGGCAAGCTCGATATTCCCAACCACGCCTTTGATGTGATCATTGCCGACGAGTGTCATCGCGGGTACACGGCTTCGGAAACGGGAATCTGGCGGGATGCGCTCAACCATTTTGACGCCGTGAAGATTGGTCTTACTGCGACACCCGCGGCACACACGCTCGCCCTGTTCAAGAAAGTCGTCTACCGATACACCACGGACAAGGGGATTCTTGATGGGTATCTCGTAGACTACGAACCGATCAAGATTGACTCGAAGGTGCGCATGAAAGGCGTATTTCTGAAAGAGGGTGAAGAAGTTGGTGTGATCGACACAGAAACCGGCAACGAAACGCTCGATCAGATGGAGGACGAACGCGAGTTCGCCACCGCAGAGGTCGAAAGAAAGATCACGTCTCCGGACAGCAACAAGAAAATCATAGCAGAGATAGCCAAATACGCAGCCGCGCACGAAGAACAGGTTGGCCATTTCCCGAAGATGCTCATCTTCGCCGACAACGACCTACAGCACACGTCCCATGCCGACCAGATCGTGCGTATCTGCCGCGAGCAGTTCAACCGGGGTGACGACTTTGTGCAGAAGATCACCGGCAGTCCCAATGTTGACCGACCCCTTCAGAGGATTAGGGAGTTTAGGAATCGTCCCAAACCATGCGTTGTCGTCACAGTAGACATGCTCAGCACGGGCGTGGACATCCCTGCCATCGAGTTCGTTGTGTTCATGCGCCCGGTGAAGTCACGTATCATGTGGGAACAGATGCTCGGCCGTGGAACGCGCCTTTGTCCCGCGATCAACAAAGAGAAATTTGTTGTCTTCGACTGTCTCTGCGGAACGCTCTTCGAGTATTTCAAAGGCGTCACCTCATTTGCAGATATGGTTCCACGCAAGGAGCCCATCCCCATTGAAAAGGTTATCGACAATATCTATCAGAATGTCGACCGTGACTACTATGTGAAGATCCTCGTCAAACGCCTACGTCGCATTGAGCGTGCCATGAGTGCAGAGGCCCGTGAACAGTTTGCCCCCTTCATACCTGACGGAAACATGGGGGGCTTCGCTGATGAGTTGCCCTACCGGATTAAGAAGGATTTCGCGGGGACGATGAAGATCCTGCGAAACGATACATTCCAGAACCTGTTGGTCAACTACCCCAGGGCCAAGCGAAGCTTTTACATCGGTTATGAGACCGAGGACGAGGTCTCGTCACAGGCGATGATTCATGCCGGAGCGGACTACCAGAAGCCGGAGGACTACCTCGATTCGTTCGTGCATTTCGTCAAAGAGAATCCTGCGCACATCGAAGCGATTACGGTTCTTCTAGAACGACCGAAGGAGTGGCGGACCGATCTACTGGAGGATCTGCGTAAGAAGCTCGCGCAGAATAGCTACGACGAGGAATTGCTTCGAAAGGCACACAAACTGGTTCATCACAAGGCACTGGCGGATATCATCTCCATGATCAAACACGCCGCCGGACAGGAGCCCCTTTTTGATGTGGGTGAGCGTGTAGAACGCGCGGTTCAACGGGTATGCGAAGGCAGCGCTTTCACGGATGAACAACAGAAGTGGATCGACTACATCGGGCAGCATCTTGCCGCCAACCTCAGCATCGAGCTCGATGACTTCGACACGTTCCCTGTTTTTGAGCAGCGCGGCGGTCTGCGCAAGGTGCGCAGACTCTTTGAGCGCGAACTGGAAACACTGATTGCGGAATTCAACGCTGCCATCGCGGCATAAGTATGAATGGATATCTATGACTGATATTGTCAACAAACTATGGGGGTTCTGCCACACCCTTCGCCATGACGGCATTGATTACGGCGACTACATCGAACAGCTCACCTACCTGCTGTTCCTCAAGATGGCCGACGAAAAGGGCGTCGACATCCCGAATCGCTATGGCTGGAACAGCCTGAAGAACCGCTCGGGTACCGATCTGACAGACCACTACGCAGACATTCTGCGCAAGTTGCGCGAAGAGGATGGCATCCTCGGCGACATCTTCGCGCAGTCGATGCCCCGCCTGCCCAACCCCGTGAATCTCAAGCGCGTCATCACCATGATCGACGAAGAGGACTGGACCGGCATGGATGTGGACGTAAAGGGTCAAGCGTTCGAGGGGCTTCTTGAGAAAGCCGCCAGTGAAGGGAAGAAAGGTGCGGGCCAGTATTTCACGCCTCGCGTCTTGATCCAGGCCATCGTGAACGTCATGAAGCCCGACCCGCGTGTGAATTCGCAGCAGGCGGGTCTAGCCGACGGCGTCGTTATTCACTTGGAAGTCAGTTGCAGACAGCACCGCATAGGATGATTCAAGATTGGTATAGAAAGAAGTGGCGCGCGTTCCGGCTTTCGACAGACCGGAACGCGCCGCCGGGATCGCCTTGAACAGCGACCCGGTTAGTTGTAGTTTACACCTCGGAAGGAAGAATGGCGGTTCCAACTAAGGTAAGGAGACACCGCCATTTTGAGTTTTTGCGATTTTCGCCCCGCAAGGGGGCGAAATCGGCGACGAGATTCCAAGGGCTGGGGTACTGAACATGCAAGATCGGATCGGTCTTCGATCCGAGTGATTTGAATGTCGAGTCTGGCGCATGACC
>JABMPJ010000188.1 GCA_013203785.1 Lentisphaerota bacterium
ATCGTCTCATCGCCCCCCACCCGCTCGAAGGTCCGCTCCTCCAGGACGCGCAGCAGCTTGACCTGAATCGACGCATCGATTTCAGATACTTCGTCAAGAAAGAGCGTGCCCCCGTCGGCCAGTTCGAAGCGCCCCTTGCGGCGCGCCGCAGCCCCCGTGAAGGCCCCCTTCTCATGGCCAAACAGTTCGCTCTCGAGCAGGTTCATTGAGAGCGCCGCACAGTGTACCGGAATAAAGGGCCCGCGTGCACGCGTGCTGAGGCGGTGAACCGCATGCGCCACTAGCTCTTTGCCGGTACCGCTTTCACCATGGATCAGGACAGTGGCCTGGGTTGGGGAGGCCTGGCGAATCGTATCATAGAGCTGTGCCATCGATGCGGAGGTACCGATCAGGCGCTCCAGTCCATACTTGTCGTCAAGCTGCTCGTGCAGGTTGGCGTTCTCGCTCTCCACATCACGTGAGCGCAGGGCGCGCTTCAGCAAGAGGTCAAGGTGATCCAGGTTGACCGGCTTCATCAGAAAATCGTAGGCCCCGCGCTTCATGGCCTCGACCGCCACTTCGACGTTGCCATAGGCCGTCAGCAAGATACAGATCAGCTGAGGACGATGCGCCAAACTGCGCTGCAAGAGGGTCAGCCCATCCATGCCCGGCATGCGCACGTCACTCAGAAGAATGTCGACATGTTGGTCGGCCAAGACCGCCAGAGCCCGTTCCCCATGCTCAGCCAAGACCACATCGTAGCGCCGACGCAGGGCGCGCTCCAGTCCGTCGCGCGTGTTCTTGTCATCATCGACGATCAAAATGGTAGGTTTTGAATCATGCATTATCTCTCTCCCATCAATAAGTGACCCTCCGGGGCCCTCGATCTGTGGCGGCTAATCGTCTTTCTCCTGCTTGGTCCGTCCGCGCGACGAGCGGGCGTTGAGCAGTCGAATCTTGCGCTCGGCCAACGGCAACAGCACCGTGAACCCGGTACCCGAGTCCGGCTTACTCATGACTTCAATCTGCCCGCCGTGGTCCTGCACGATCCGCTGCACGATCATGAGACCCAGGCCATTGCCGCTCGACTTGGTCGTGTGGTAGGGCTCAAAAATTCGGCTGAACTCCTCGGGCCTGATCCCCACACCCGTGTCGCGAAAGGAGATCCCGATGTACTCGTCCGTCGTGAACAGAACGATCTTGAGCTGCCCGCCATCTGGCATTGCCTGAAAGGCGTTACGAATGATGTTGAAGAAGACCTGCTTGATCTGATCGCGGTCGACCTGAATCTTGGGCAGCTGTTCCTGGTGGTCGATTTCCACTTCGATGTTGCGATCCCCAACCTCCTGTTTCAGGAGCGTCAGTGTCTCTTCCAGCAGAACCTCGATTCGCGCCGGGGCGAGCTGAGGCTGGGTCGGACGAATGGCACGCAGGAACTGAGTGATCACCACGTCGAGGCGGGAGACTTCTGTCCGGGCGACCTCGGTCAGCTCGTGCAGGTAGTCCAGTTCCTGCTGATTGCCAGCACCTTGCTCTGCCGCCGTTTCGATCATGCTGCCAATCTCGCGATCGAGGAGTTGAAGGTGGATATTCAGTGCGTTAAGCGGATTGCCAATCTCATGCGCCACCCCAGCCGCAAGCAGCTTGACCGCATTGATGCGCTCCGACTCCATGGCTGAGGCCTCCTGCTCCCGCTCATGCGTCACATCACGCAACATGACCAGGGCACCCTGGCTCTCCGCGCTGTCCTGGTGCATCGGCACAATATAGAAAGTTAGAAAACGGTGAACCGGATAGGTAATCTCTATCTCTCGCGTGATCAGCTTCGACCACTCACTCGTATCCAAGCGCAGTATGCGGCCCCAGTCCATCTCGCCCAGGTAGCGCGACACCGGCCGTCCTCGCTCAGAATCCAGCTCAAATCCCAAGAACTGCTCCGCCGCACGGTTGGCATAATCCAGGTTGCCCTCGCTGTTGACGACCAGGACACCCTCCTGGATCGACTGAAAGACCATCTCCAAGAGTCCACGATCCTGTGCGATTCGCAGAAAATGAGACTGCAGACTCTCCGGGTCCAAACGATCAAGCCTATCAATTAGACGGTCAACAAATCCTGATTTCATTGGCATTTTAACTATATCTCCCCGATATATATGCGACAATATGACCCAATCATAGGCTGCCCGTGGTGCCGATGTCAAGCGGACTATATGTGTCATATTGGCATCTGGCGCATCTTAGATACAGCGCAAAGCAGTCGATTCGAAGACTTCACCACTGTTCATAATCATAATCCTGCTCGTAATCGTAATTCGAGTACGACTACGAGCAGGATTACGATTGACGCACGCGGCCCCCCCCACCCTTCAACTGTAAACCCACATCGTACCGCCATCGTTGGCGATGGATCATAAGTGACTATAATTGAGCAATTTCTTAGTGACTTTATCCCGACTTTACGGTTGTATATCGGCTGTCTTGGCAAAAGGAGTGTGAACGATGCTGTATTATGAGCGTGGATCAGAGAGCGATGTGATCACACCCGCGGAGGCACGAGAGGCACTGCTCTCGGTTCTAAAGGGTCTGGGTGAGCGGAAACGCGTTCTCGCCATTCCCCCTGATTTTACCCGCTTTCACTCCCAGGCTGGAATGCTAACCAGCTTTGTGTTTGAACACTATGGTGACCGCCTGACCGACGTGCTCCCGGCTCTGGGAACACACAGCCCCATGACCCCGGCACAGATCGACGAGATGTTCAAAGGAATCCCGCACGATCGCTTCAGAGATCACGATTGGCGTGAGGGCGTTGTGACGTTGGGCGAAGTACCCGCCGCCTATGTGCGCGAGGTGTCGGAGGGCGCAGTCGACTACGCTTGGCCGGTCCAGGTGGATCAACTGCTGGCCGACGGTGGCCATGACTTGATTCTCTCCATCGGCCAGGTGGTCCCGCACGAGGTGGTGGGCATGGCCAACCACAGCAAGAACATCTTCGTCGGCACCGGCGGCCCGGAGGGCATCAACAAGAGCCACTTCCTGGGTGCAGCTTACGGTATGGAGCGCATGATGGGACGCGCCGACACCCCCGTGCGCCTGCTGCTCGATTACGCCTGCGAACACTTTGCGGCTCACCTCCCCATCGTCTATGTTCAAACCGTGATCGGGCGAGGCGATGATGGCGAACTGAAACTGCGAGGCCTCTACATCGGCGATGGGCGCGCCTGTTTTGAAAAGGCCGCCGCCCTCTCACTCAAGGTCAACTTCCAGATGGTCGAGACCCCCCTCACAAAAGTGGTCGTCTATCTCGACCCCTCCGAGTTCAAAAGCACCTGGCTCGGCAACAAGAGCATCTACCGAACGCGTATGGCCATCGCCGACGAAGGGGAGTTGATCGTTCTGGCACCGGGCGTTCGTGAGTTTGGCGAGGATCCGGAGATTGATCGCCTCATCCGACGCTACGGCTATGTCACGACCCCCGAGGTCATGGCCGCCGTGGCCGAGCATCCTGAACTGGCGCAAAATCTGAGCGCCGCCGCACACCTCATTCACGGCTCTTCGGAGGGAAGGTTCACGATCACCTACTGTCCGGGACACTTGACCGAAGCAGAGATACGCAGTGTCAATTTTAACTATGCGCCGCTGGCCGACATGCTGCAGCGTTACAACCCCGAACAACTCACTGACGGCTTCAATACGATGCCGGATGGTGAAGAGATATTCTACATCTCAAATCCCGCCATTGGCCTGTGGTCATGGCGCGAGCGATTTGAAGAGCGTGGAGAGGAAGCATCATGAGCATACCATTCAAGATACCTTTGGAAGGTAAAGTGGCCGTCGTAACCGGCGGCGGAGGCGTCCTGTGCAGCGCCATGGCCCACGCCCTGGCCGAGTGCGGTGCCGGCGTAGCCGTAGCAGACCTGCGCCTTGAAGCAGCCGAGACCGTGGCCAAGCAAATCGTGGCGGCTGGCGGCAAAGCCATTGGCGTCGAGTGCAACGTCCTCGATCGGGCCAGCCTGGAAACCGCACGCGAGCGGATTGAATCGGAGCTGGGGTCGGTCGACATCCTGATTAACGGGGCCGGGGGCAACCACCCCAAGGGCACGACCTCCATGGAGTTTCTCACGAAGGAGGTCCTCACACAAAGCGACCCCGATGCCGTAACGTTCTTTGACCTGGATCCGAAGGGGATTGAATTCGTATTCAATCTGAACTTCCTGGGCACCCTACTGCCATCGCAGGTTTTTGCCCGCGGCATGGCCGAGCGCGGCAACGGTGTCATCATCAACACCTCCTCCATGAATGCCTTTACGCCATTGACCAAGATCCCGGCCTACAGCGGGGCCAAAGCGGCCGTGAGTAATTTCACGCAGTGGTTGGCGGTTCACATGTCGAAGGTCGGCATCCGCGTCAATGCGATTGCCCCCGGCTTCTTTCTAACGGCGCAGAACGAGCGGCTCCTGACGAAGGAAGACGGCTCCCTGACCCCGCGCGGCAACACAATCGTTGGACAGACCCCCATGGGACGCTTCGGAGCACCCGAGGAACTGCTCGGCACGCTGTTGTGGCTGGTTTCCGACCAGGGCGCCGGTTTCGTAACCGGCACCGTGATTCCGGTCGACGGCGGGTTCTCAGCATTCAGCGGGGTGTGAGGGAGAAGAAGACAGGAGTCGGATGATGCTGAATTCTGACTACTGAATTCCACAGTCATTGGCAGTGCAAACGTAAATAGCAAAGGGAGAGCACATGAAAGACAAAGCAGATATTGGATTGATTGGACTGGCCGTGATGGGGGAAAACCTCATCCTGAACATGGAGAGCAAAGGATTCACAGTCGCGTGCTATAACCGCACGGTCAGCAAGGTGGACGACTTCATCAATGGCCGTGGCGCTGGTAAAAATTTCATCGGCTGCCACACTGTGGAAGAGCTGGTTGCCAGCCTCGAGGCTCCGCGTAAAATCATGCTCCTCGTCAAAGCCGGTGCGCCGGTCGATGCCTTTATCGAGCAGCTTCTGCCCCATGTGGAGAAGGGCGACATCATCATTGACGGCGGCAACAGCCACTACCCCGATACCATTCGTCGCTACGAGATGCTCAGAAAGAAGGGCATTCTCTACATCGGTACTGGCGTCTCGGGCGGTGAAGAGGGCGCCCTGCTGGGTCCCTCGATCATGCCCGGCGGTAGCCCCAAGGCCTGGCCCGAGGTGAAGGATATCTTTCAAGCCATCGCAGCCAAAGCCCCCGACGGTTCCGCCTGCTGCGAGTGGGTCGGCCGGGATGGCGCTGGCCACTTCGTCAAGATGGTCCACAACGGTATCGAGTATGGCGACATGCAGCTCATCTGTGAGGCCTACCACATCATGTCCCAGGGCCTGGGCATGAGCGCCGACGAAATCCAGAAGGTCTTCGCCGACTGGAACGAAGGCGTCTTAGACTCGTACCTGATCGAGATCACGCGCGATATCCTAGCCAAGAAGGATGAGGATGGCGCCCCTCTGGTGGATGTCATCCTCGACACGGCTGGCCAGAAGGGTACCGGCAAGTGGACTTCAGAGGCGGGCCTCGACCTTGGGGTCGGCATCCCACAGATCGCTGAAGCGGTCTTCGCACGCTGTCTCTCGGCCATCAAAGAAGAGCGTGTCGCGGCGTCAAGCAAGCTTCGCGGGCCCAACGTTAAGTTCCGCGGCGATCGCGAAAAGTTCATTGCGCAGCTTCAGGAGGCGGTTTACGCCTCCAAAATCTGCTCGTATGCCCAGGGCTTCCAGCTCATGCGTGCGGCGTCCGAAGAGCACGGCTGGAAACTGAACTATGGGGAAATCGCGCTCATGTGGCGCGCCGGTTGCATTATTCGGGCCCAGTTCCTGGATGACATCCAGTCGGCCTTTGCGCGTCGCCGCAAGCTGCCCAATCTGCTCCTGGCCCCGCATTTCAAGCGGGTGATTAGGCAGGCCCAGCGCCCCTGGCGCAAAGTGATTCAGACAGCCGTTAAACTCGGCATTCCGATTCCGGCCATGAGCTCAGCCCTGAACTACTATGACGCGTATCGCTGTGAGCGGTTGCCGGCCAACCTGCTCCAAGCGCAGCGCGACTACTTCGGGGCGCACACCTATGAGCGCCTTGATAAACCGCGCGGTGAATTCTTCCACACCAATTGGACCGGCCGCGGGGGCGATACCGCTGCCTCAACCTACGTAGTCTAAAGACAAACAACGGGCGCCATGTTTCAGCTGAAACCTGGCGCCCGTTCTCTTTTAACTGTGCGCAAGCCCGCTGCAACTAACACAGTTCATCAAGCGAGCGCAGCATGGGCTGACCGCACGCCTGCAAACGCTCGAGTGACTGATGCCCGGCGGCAATCAGCATACAGTCGGCGCCCATCCCACGGGCCACCTCGCAGTCGTGATCGGTATCTCCCACCAGCAAGACTCTGCGAGCTGGACCCGCAATGGTTTCGGCCAGTTCCAGACCGCGGTCCAATTTGCTGGCCGCAAAGCAATCACTGATCCCGGCAATCGTCGCGAAGTACTCACTCAGTCCACGCGCATTGACCAGCGTCTGAAGCGAGGCATGCGAATAGGCCGAGAGTAGGTGTTGCCGAATCCCCGCCTCACGTAATCGACCCAGGACCTCACGCGCCTCACGTCGCAGGGGCGCTTCGTGTCGGCGGGCTTCATAGACGTCGATGAACTCGCGCGCAGGAATCTCAAAGGGCTCATCCGAAAAATCGAACCCGGCGCGTTCGTAGTAGGCGCGGACCGGAAAACCAAAGATAGCCCCGTAGCGTTCCATGCTCAATCCGGGCAAACCCCGCGACACCAACTGATCATGCATAATCTCCCGGCAGAGCCAAGCATCGTCCAGAAGCGTACCATTCCAGTCCCACACCACATCCGTATAGTCGAGTGCCGTCACCTCAGTCGTCCTTACTGTTCCTAGGGCAAACATCCAGATTCCCTGGTTATTCCATCCATACAGACCGATCTCAGCGTAGGCGCAGCCTGTGCGCGGGTCAAGCGGCCATAAGAGCTATCGGATCGTCACATATCGCACCACCCCTTCGGACGGGTGTAGCGAGATGAACCATGCCTCGCCCTCGGCTCCGGGGCGGCGAGCCAGGCTATTTCAGCCCCTCATCTCAGTTGTGAGAAGTAGATCTTAAGGCCTACTACGAGTGAATTTCTAATGCGGTGCGGATCGCGAGAAGATTGAAGCCCCATTCACAGGCCGAGGCTGCCCTTGGCTCGGAGGCCCTGTTTAAGCGGTTCAAATGGGGTTGGCACGCACCTTGCTATATATCAAATGGTCAGCAGCACGCTTCGGTCGCAACCGGCGGGCGAGGCAAAAACAAGACTGAAACACTACAGGTGAACTGTGCCTACTAACAACGAGACAAAGACGATGAACACGACCCGACAGAGATCCGCCACGATCTATACCGCCGCTGCTATCCTGCTGGTCGCCGCCATGGCCCGGGCAAGCTATCCGGCCGCCCCGCTGCCCGCACGCCCCACCCCACTTCCCGCCCTGCCGGCCGGCTTTTCCCCCTGCACCCCCCCCGTCTCCGAGAACGCCCCGAATAGCGACGCCCCCGCCCTGGCCGAGTGGACCCGTAGTAATGAGCCTGGAGATACGCTGGCATTGACCGGTAGTCGGCTCACCGCGTTCAGTGGTGATGAGGCCGGCCGCGATTCCCAATTCATCGTCTTCGGGCAGACGGCCACAGACGCCGTTACCGCTGATGCCGACATTCAACGCATCAGCGGCCAACAGGTTGCTATCTCCCTCCCCAGCAGTTTGCCGACTCCGGCACTCTATATGGTGTGGCCTAAGAACGAGCACGGCTTTGGTGCACCGGCCCTGCTCAACCAGACCGAGGCATGGTGGATCGGCCCGGACACCGTCACGCGCCAGGAGACGGTCTCCGTCTTCGGTCGCAATCTAACCGCAGGCGACGAGGGAACGACCTCTTGGATCTACCTGCAGGCTGCAGATGATTCAGGACTCTGGCTCCCGAGCAGCGCGGCCAACCCCTATAAGGCCGACTTCACGATCCCCGCCAACACTGGCTCGGGCAGCTACCGCGTCTGGGTTCACAACAGCCTGGGCGGGCAGTATGGCTGGAGCGGTCCGCTCAGCTTGACCGTCGATAACGGTGTTTCCTGGACCGGTCCGGAAATCGACGTGACAGCCTACGGCGCCACGGGCGATGGCATCACCGATGACTACGCGGCCATTGATGCGGCTATCCATGCAGCCAAAGGCATCCCCGGATCCACCCTCATCTTTCCGCAGGGCACCTACTTGGTCTCGCACACCATTGACGGTATCCCCGATCATACACGACTGCGCGGTGCCGGCATGGATCTGACGACCATCGCGGCTCATCCTGGTTTTACGACTGACGGTTTCGGGCTCCTTTTCGGAAGCATGGAGAAGGTGGCGTTTGAAGACCTCACCTTCGACACGAAGGGGCGGGTCAGCGGTGTCCTGGGAAACAACGTCGCCTACATTCGAGACAGCTCACGCGTCCAGTTCACGAACGTCCGATTTCAGCAGGTTGAGGCTGGCTCCTTTACGACCATTGTTGACGTGCACCACTGTAGACTGATCACCTTCCGCGGCTGCGACTTCATAGTCGCCAACGGGCTCTTTCTGGGGGCCGCCGAGCAGGTCTTTATCGAGGGATGTGACTTTCGCGGCATCCACGACAATAACGCCTTGATTGTCGATCGCGGCGGGCATGACATCAGCATCGTCGGCTGCACGGCGGCGGACTACGACGCTTCGGATCCGACGGATGGCAGCGGCTGGTGCCAGGGCCGTTTTGTCGCAGGGTTTGGCGCCTGGGGCGCCATGCGGAATCACTATTTTGGAGGCAACCGCACCACGGATTTGACGGTCCGACCCGGCTTTGACGACCAGAACACGGGTGAACACTTCATGTATGAGGCACTGGATACGCTCTATCGTGGGACCGCGGTGGCCGCTGGTGCATCCACCGTCCAGCTGGCCGGCCTGACAAGCGATTGCATCGATACCATTCTCGTCATTGTCGACGGAACGGGAATGGGGCAGAGCCGCGCCGTGAACGATTTTGACGCAAGCACGAGCACTGTGACGGTGGACGAGCCCTGGCGCGTGCGCCCTGCCACTGACAGCATCATCATGATCGGCAATTACATGTCCCGCATGGCCGTTTATGACAACAGCTTCGACGGCAAGGAACGCGCCGTCACGAATGAGACGCATATCGCCGCCGCCGGCGTTGAGCCCTATGGCGGATGTGTTGATCTGGTCGTGGCGCGCAACCGGTTTCATCAGCTACGCATCGGCATCTCCAATTGGAGTCTCGCACTGGACACCGCCGCAAATGGCTCCCTCAACCTACAGCCCAACTACTTCAATCTCTTCACAGACAATGAATTTGAGCATTGCCGTTCGGGCATCGGCTCCCGCGCGGCTTCCTGGTCGAGCACCCCTGAGATCGACGACGTGGGCATTCTCGGGAACGTCTATCGCGCCAATCATATGAGCGATCTGATCGAAACCGCCTTCTCCTCCGAAAGCTGGATTGATGGATCAGCCGTGGACATGTGCGTCTATGACCAGAACACGGCCACCAATGTTGGCATGGCGTTCTGGTGTGAGACCAGTGGGATCCAGAACCACATTCTCGTCGGCAACCATTTTGAGAGTCCGGATGGAGCGGAACTGGCCATGGTGCTCCAGCCTGATCACCGCCCGGCACTGCGCGGCAACGTATGGGAAGGGTTTGCGGCCGACAGCGGCGTCGCACCGGGTGCAATACTGGAACTGCCGCAGCGGACCCTCTCTCTCTCGTGTGCCCTCGGTCAGGACAAGGAGGGCACGATCCAAGTCTGGAACAGCGGAACCACGCCACTGGGTTGGCAGGCCACCACGAGCAGTGAATGGCTGGAAATCCTGACGCCAAATGGCACCATATTAGACCAGCGCTGCAGCGGGGCGCTGGTGATGAAAGCGGACACGGCCGGTCTGCAGCCTGGGCGTTATCTCGCCACCGTCACGATCGGCAGCGCCGGACAGACGCGCCAGATCACGGTTGAATTGATTGCCGGACTCTCCGGTGACGCTCCGCCACCCCTCATCGCCTTTGACAGCCCCGAGGCGACAAGCACCGGACAGGGCGTCGTTCAGTGGCTCAATGAGTACGGCGTCAGCACCAATAGCGCATCGGATCTGGATAGCGATGGCGACGGGATGACGTTGCTGGAGGAATATGCCTACAACATGGATCCCACGGTCGCCTCACGCGAGGATGCGCCCCGCCTCCAGGCGGGCCCCACACCCGGGACAATCCACTATGAGTTCAACCGCGCTCGCGCTGAACTCACCTATAAGGTGGAGCGCTGTACAGATCTTCGATCCGGCAACTGGACCACGGTGGCCACCAATCCCGGCACAGTGGGTACGCGGGTATCACTCGCCGTCACGCCCGAGCCCCAGAGCTCCTGCGGGTTCTTCCGCCTCGCCATCCTCTATCCCTGAGCCGGACGCGACCGAATTCGCAGCGCCCGCATACGCGGGCCGAGAGAAAAACGGTTGCGTATCGGGCGGGGGTTGTGCAATCTCAGCGCCACAACACAATGCCTATCAGCGGACATCGGTGAAGCAACGGATGGGTGGCTCCGCCCGGGCCGCTGGGCAGTAAATGGCGGTGATCGATGGCCAGAGGCGACAGTTTGTGACCACGCAATCGGCAGAACATCTGGACCCTGAGGCACCCGTCCAAGGTGGCCAAAACCCACTCATTGCGATCAACGTGTTTAGTCGTTATGGGTCCATGGCGATCACTATGGTGGTCGGGTTCTTGCTGACGCCGTTCCTGATCCACGCCATCGGAAAGACCGCCTACGGCCTCCAATCGCTCTCATACCAGGCCCTGGAGTTTACCGCTATGCTCGCCCTCGCCGTGGGGATTTCCTACGAGCGTATTGCGGCCGCCTACTACGCACGCGGCGAGTACGACCGCATGAACGCGACGCTGTCGGGAGGGCTGATACTCTCACTCGCCATTGCGTGCATCATCGCCCTGGCTACAGACTTCATGGTCATTTTTGCAGACACCCTCTTCGATTTGGAAGTCGAGCTACAGTCGACCGCCCGATGGGTGCTCCTTATCTTTGGCACCGGTGCCATGTTACAAATCATTAACGGCGTGTACCAGGCTCCCGTGTTCATGACGCAGCGACTCTATGCGGAGTCCCTCGGTTCGCTACTCTCCGTGGTTCTACCTGCCGCTATCGTCGTGCCTCTATTCATGTTTGGCCACCCCTCGATCATCACCTGGGTCGCCCTGTCGGTCGGGGCTCGCCTCGCCGTGCAGTGGTGCTTCGTCATCCCACTCGGAAGGCGCGGACTGCACCAACTCAACATACGACTCTTTGCGGCGGGGGCCCGCAAGGAGATGGGCGAGCTAGTCAATTTTGGGGGGTTGGCTCTCGTCGGTAAGTTGGGTGTATTACTCTTCTATGCCACCGACTCCATTATGATCTCACACCTGAACGAGTTGGGACTCGATGACGTGACCAACTACAACGTAGCCCAGCGCTGGTTTCCGCAAATCAGCATGCTCGCCTCAGGCCTGGTCTGGATTCTGGGACCGGCCATGACGACCCAGGTGGCTATGAAGCGGTTCGATGAACTACGTACGACGGTGACCAAAGTCACCCGTTACTGCTTTATTATTTTGGCCTATCCCTCTTTGCTCTTGATCCTCTATTCCGAGCCCTTTCTACGCTACTGGCTGAAATCGGCATTCGTACCCGAAAGCGTCGGCGTCATGCGGGTCATCATGTGTGCCCTGCTGGCCGGTAGCGCCGGCCTCGTGAGCATGGAAGCGCTCTACGCCTGCCGCAAGATCCGAAAGGCCGTCATCGCCACGCTGATCGGGGGCGTGCTCAACGTCGTCCTAAGCATCGCCTTGGTGAAGGTGGGAGGTATGGGGTTGCTGGGCATCGCAGTGGGAAGCCTGGTATCGCTGCTCCTGCTCCAGGTCGTCTGCATGCCCCTCTTGCTCTGCCACGAAATATCTCTCAGCTACAGCGTACTTATGCGCGGCGCGCTACGAGCTCTCAGCGGTGCCATCCCGCTGGTCGGGGCCTGCCTCGTGCTTCACTACGCTTGGAAACCGGAGAGTCTGCCGCAGGTCTTTGTGCAGTTCCTACTGTGCGGCTTGGTTTATGCCCCGTCCGCCTGGTTTATCTCAATGACCGCGTCTGATCGATGCGAGTTGGTCAGCGCGACGCGGACCGCATGGACGAGCTATCGTGATCGCAACCGCCCGGCGCAGGGAGGTGCATCCTGATGCATGCGGTCGTTCTCTTTGCTCAATTGGGTCCCTACCACGTTGCCCGCCTCGAGGCGGCGGGCAAACGGTTTGCTGTGGACGGCAACGCGGTGACCGGCATTGAGGTGACCCGCACCGGTGCCCTCTACGCATGGGCACCCGTGGAGGGTGGCCACGCCTTCCGCAAGATCACCCTGTTTGACCAGCGCGCCTACGAGGATGTGACGCCTGATCAGATTGACACCGCTCTGAGTGCCGCACTTGACACGTTGCATCCGGATGTCATGGCCATTCCTGGGTGGAGTTCACCGGAAGCACTCTCCGCCCTGCGCTGGGCCTTGCCGCATGGCGTGCCAGCCATCCTGATGAGTGACAGTGCCCGTATCGACGCCCCGCGACGCCCCCTCGGCGAGGCCATCAAACGGCGTATCGTCAGCCGGTTCAGTGCCGGACTGGTGGCCGGCAGTCGCCATGTGGACTACCTGGCCGATCTGGGAATGCCGGCCGAACGCGTGGTCATGGGATATGACACGGTTGACAACGCCCATTTCGCTGATGGAGCAGACGCCGCACGGGCCGACGCCCAGGCACGACGCCACGCGCTCAAGCTGCCAGAGCACTACTTTCTCTCATCCTGCCGTTTCATCGCCAAGAAGAATCTGGACGGATTGCTGGTTGCCTACGCCCGCTACCGCGAACAGATTACAGGCACACCATGGGATTTGGTGTTGTGCGGTGACGGAGAGCTGCGCCCGACCCTCGAGGCCCAAGCGAAGGGGCTCGGTCTTGCCGAGCATCTTCACTTCCCGGGTTTTGCTGGCTATGACGAGCTGCCCACATTCTACGGGCTGGCCGGTGCCTTTATCCAGGCCAGCACTGTCGAACAATGGGGTCTGGTCGTCAACGAGGCGGCGGCGGCCGGCCTCCCCCTGCTGGTCTCCGAACCGAGCGGCTGTGCCCCCGAGCTGGTTGACCCGGGGCGCAACGGCTTCCTGTTTGACCCACGTGATAGCGACGCACTGGCCGCCCTCATGGGCCGCGTGGCCGGGGATCGATCGGACCGGACAGCCATGGGCGCGGCCAGCCGAGCCATCGTGGCCGACTGGGGCACCGCCCGTTTCGCCGAGGGCTTGCACCAGGCGGCCACGATTGCCCTCCGCGCACCACCGCCCCAGCTTGGATGGATTGACCGTCTGCTCACTCAACGACTGATGCGAAGGTAACACCATGCGCTGTGCTTTTCTCCAATCCTCGGTCTCGCGCTTGGCCGGTGGGCTATTTATGGCGCCACGCGCGTTAGCGGAGGCGCTCAGGCGCGAGGGCGTCGACATCCATGTGCTGGGCCTCCGTGACGCGCACAGCGCGGAGGACCAGGCGGCTTGGGAGGGGCTCAACTTACAGCTCTTTCGATCGCTACCGCCCCACGCCTTTGGCTATGCCCCGCGTTACCGTGCCAGCCTGAGCCGACTGGAGCCAGACCTGGCACACTGCCATGGTCTCTGGCAATACCCCGCCCTGGCCTGCGGCAGGTGGGCCGCGCGCACGCAGCGCCCTTACCTCGTCTCACCGCACGGCATGCTCGATCCATGGGCCCTGGCCAACTCGCGACTCAAGAAGCAACTAGTCGGTGCCACTTTCCAGCGCAGTCACCTCCAGAAGGCCGCTTGTCTCCACGCCCTCTGCCGCGCCGAGGCCGAAGCGATGCGGGCCTACGGCCTCCGCAACCCAATCTGCGTGGTGCCCAACGGTGTCGACCTGCCAACGTCGGCGGATCATCTGCCTGCCCCGTGGCCCATCGATGCCAGCGGCCGCCGCGTCCTGCTCTTTCTCGGCCGCCTTCACCCCAAAAAAGGGCTGCCCCACCTCCTCAAAGGGTGGCGCGACTTACTTCGTGAACGGCCCGGTATTCGGCATGGCTGGTGCATCGTGATCGCCGGATGGGACCAGGGCGGCCACCGCGCCGCCTTGGAGAAGCAGGCCGCAGCGGCCGGACTGAAGGACAGCATCTGTTTCGTCGGTCCCCTGCATGGCGAGGCAAAAGCCGCCGCCTTTGCGCACGCAACGGCCTTCGTCCTGCCCTCGTTCAGTGAGGGCATGCCAGCCGCCATCCTGGAAGCATGGTCATACGGTCTACCCGTCATCATGACCCGTCAGTGCAATATCCCCGAGGGTTTTGCGGCCGATGCCGCCCTGGCCATGACCGCAGACGCGACTGGTGCCCGCCATGCTCTCCAGTGTATAGTGGATCTCTCCGACGAGGAGCGGCGAGCCATGGGGGGACGAGGCCGGGAGCTTGTGCAGGAGCGATTTACCTGGACGGTCGTCGCACAACAGATGCATAGCGTGTACAAATGGATTCTGGGGGGAACGGACCTGCCAGAGTGTGTGCGAGAGTATTCATGAGTGGCACAACCAACCCAACCTCGACCTCCCGCCAGCGCTGGCCCTATTCACCCATGACCTACCTGCGCCGAGCGGCCTGGCGCTTGGTCTGGCTGACGCTGTGGCAAGTGGCGCACTGGCGGCTGACCGGCCTGCGCTCGGCCCTCTTGCGCTGTTTTGGGGCGCGGGTTGGGCGCGGCACGGCCCTGCGGGCGTCGAGCTGGATCGAGATGCCATGGCAACTCACGCTGGGCGATCGCTGCCTGATCGGTGACAAGGTCCGCCTCTACAACCTGGGACCCATCACGATCGGTGACGACAGCGTCATTTCACAGTGGGCACATCTTTGTGCTGGCACGCATGACTACGCGGACCCGGCCTTTCCCCTCGTCCGTATGCCGATTCAGATCGGCCGACAGGTATGGGTCGCCGCTGATGCCTTTGTGGGCCCCGGCGTGACCCTCGGCGAAGGCGTCGTCGTGGGGGCGCGGGCTGTCGTGGTCAAGGATGTTGCCGCCTGGACCATCGTTGGCGGCAATCCGGCCCGGCCCATCAAACGGCGCACACTCGGCGAACTATCACTCAAACCATAACCGGAAGCGCGAGCCCCTATGGAAAGTTTTTACGCCGAGTCCGAACACTTGCCTCTCCTTTTCTGGGCATGCGGATTGCTTGTCCTTATCCTTGCCGCTTATGCCTTCCACCAGAATCGCTCCAGTTGGGCGTTGCCCTGCCTGAGCGTACTCGGGACCACCGCGGTCTGGTACCTCGGCGACATCCTCTACAGCGGCATTGATCATATTGATAAGGTGTTTCCACAATCCGTCATCGACCGGGCTCTCTGGCAGGTGATGCTCTTCCTTATAACATACGTACTGCTATGTAGAGAGGTCACCCGTTGGTTCGTTCGTGATCGCGAAGATCACACCTCACTCTTCGATCAGCCGGATCTCTTTGGCAACGAAAAATCGCAAAACGAAATAGCCAAGATGCTCTGGTTTACAGGGCTCAGCTGGGCCATTGTGGTCCTGATCGGCTTGTTCCGAAACGGGTTTCCCGTGGTCGAAGTGTTTGCTCCCTACCTTGCCGGTCGCGACGTGAACATGTGGGGCCGTGAGCGACTGGGTGGGGCCGGCGATTTTCTGATCTCAACAGGTTACTTTATTCACATCTTTCTCTCGGCCGTGTTCGGCGGCATCCTCGTGCTGTCACGTACGCTGCGTCTGCGCATGGTCACGGTGATCATGATTCTGCTGGCCTGGCCTTACTGGCTCTTCGCGTACGGACGCAACGTGGTGCTGGTGCTCGGCATTCCAGCAACATGCGGCTATTTCATCTTCTCACGACAACGCTTAGCCTACCGTGTCGCGGTAGCCGTCATGGCATTCATGGCTGTCAACGTCTGGTTCAAGTTCACTCTCGCCACACGACACAGCATCGGGGCCGCTGCCGCTTTGACACAGATCATTGAAGGCGAAACATCGGCCGAATTTGTCACCAAGACGCGCCACCTCGGTCTCGATATGTTTAAAGAGCTCTGCTACATGAACCACTATATCGAAAACGGCAAGCACAGCGTCAACTGGGGCCAAGGATATTTCAGCGAAATCGTCAATTTCGTCCCGCGCTCCTGGTGGCCCGGCAAGCCGACCGTCGGCATCGAGTTCTCCATCGCCCGTGGCAGCCAGACACGCGGCATGGGTAGCGAGTTGGTCACCTCTCTCATCACGCCGGGCATGATCGGGCAGGGCGTCGAGAATTTTGGAACCGTTTTGGGGCCCATCACGGCCGCGTTCCTGATGGCCGTATGGACCGGTATCCTCTCCCTCTTCTGGACCCAGCGCCGCTCGGCCCTTCGCGCCTGCCTTTTTTTGATAGGATTGGGACTGACCTTCAACACCGGACGCGTCATCACGCTACAGGTTTTCTTTCCCTTTGTATTCGGATACTTGATGGCCCGGGTCTATGAGCGTTATGAGCGCAGGCAAGGGGTCATTAGGGCACCTCAAGGCCGGTGACTTCGCGCAGGGCGGCGATCATTTCCGCCGCGATCAGGGCCTGTCCCTCTGCCGTACCTCTGCCGTAGGATGCTGTCCGTCCCGGTAGAGCGCACTCCCATGGCGCAGGGCGAGGCTGTAGCGCCCATCGAGCGACCGGAACGACACCCCATGTTGCGCCGCAATCGAACGTATCACACCGAAAGCCTCGTCTGGCACGAAGGTCCCATCCGTGCTCATTTCGTGTCGAAAAGGGTGGTACATCATCACGACCTGGCACCCATCTGCGCGCAGCCGGTCGACCAGTGCATCCAGCGCGGCCACGCACTGAGCTCGCGCCCCCACTACGGGAGGAGGGAGTTCTTCGCTGTCCGTCTGGTCCAGCAGCCCAGCCAACCGCGGCCACAGGTAGCGGCTGACCAGCTCGCCCGTGGCCGTCAGCGGCTTGCGCGTGGGGTGCGTCCGAGGGTTGAGAGGCGCAAACGTGGGCACATCATCCAGGTCCTCGCCGTTCAGAATGATCACCGCCACAGTGGCGTCGAACGTCCCGAAGACCTCGATGTAGGCCAGCAGATTCGGTGGCGACCACGTGCCTGCGGATATATTGCCCACCACAACCGGGCGCGACAGGCGGGCGGTAAGATCGCGCTTCACGATCTCGGTGGCCAGCTCGGCCTGGTCTGTCAGACTCCCACCATTCGGCACGGAGTCACCTAGCACGAGAATTCTCAGCTCATGCGCCGCACGCCGGGGGGCGATCGCGTCGGAGCGCATACCATAGCGGTTGAATTTTACCACGCGGCCGAATCGCTTGTACGTGGTGTTCGGTTTAAACATGTACTCGATGGTCGGGTGCGCCACCGATAGCGGAGGGCTACCCAGCCCCAGCCCCCACCGACAGACGCACTCCACCCCCACCAACCCCGCCAGAATCACGGCCCCACCGACGACATACTTCTTCATCACACCTCACCCTTAAAGCCGAACGACGCTCCTTCCCGGCGATGCACTCCGCAGCGGCGGAACTCACCGGCAGGGAGACGGGAGGGACAGACCCTCCGTCACTATAGAAGTCCCGCCATGCCCACAAGAATCGTTGTCTCATAGGGTATTGACACAAGGCAAGGAACAAGGCCTCCGTTCGTGCCCTTGACTCTCTGGCCGACGCTCTTGTAGGATCGCCATCCGACTATAAGGAAGCACCCAATGGTTACCGTGCCCATCAGCGTCATCATCCCCACCTGGCGACGCCCAGCCATACTGCTCACGACTCTGAATGCCGTGGCCCATTGCGAGCCTCAACCCGCCGAGGTTGTGGTTCATATCGACGCTAACGACGACGAGACCGAGGCGGCCCTCGCGGCGGCCCCGCTACCCGTGCGACTCCTGCACACCAAAACCACCCTTGGCCCCGGGGGCGGCCGAAACCGTCTGATGCAGGCTGCTTCGCACGATATTCTGGTCAGCCTCGACGACGACTCCCGCCCCATTGATAAGGATTTCTTTCGCCAGATCATGCAATGGACCGACCGCCACCCAGAGTACGCCGCCTTCACGATACCGTCCTGGATCCGCGATGAGACGCCCACCGATGTCTCACATTCCATCACGGAATCCAGTGGCTTCGAAGGATGCTCCGTCGTCCTGCGCCGCGACGCCGTGATGGCCGTTTCCGGATACATCCCGCTGCGCTATGCCTATGGCATGGAGGAGACCGATATGGCGCTACAGCTTCTCGATGCCGGCTTCGCGCTGGCCCGTGTGAATAGCCCCCACGTCCGACATGACATCAGTCCAGGCCACCATGCCCATCCCGCTGTGGACCGCGCCTGGCTTGTCAACACCGCCCTGCTGCCATTTCTACGCTACCCGTTTCCCTACATCCTGCTACTCCCATTAAAGGTCCTGCGGAGAATGGCCTTCAGTCTAAAGTATGGCCGGTTCGGCACGGTCTGCTCCGGTCTGGCATCCATTCCCGGCACGCTCTGGCACTATCGCGAACTGAGAGCCCCCGTGAAGTGCAGTACTATGCACCGCTATATCAAACTGACGCGGTCCGTTAACCGCTGATCCATGGAAGATCGACGTGCTTGCACTTATTTTTGATACAGATCTGAAGCCATGGGACGCGGCCATCCGGCACGCGGCCCAGGTAGTGCTGGATGAGCTGTGGGAAGAGATAACCTGCCTACCACGTGATGCGTTCAATGAACTCTCAGACGAAGAGCGCGGTCGGTTCAAGGCGATTATCTCCTACACCAACCAAGCGCCCGAGGGCGCGCCTCAGACGCCGGTCATTCATCTGCGCCCCAGCGGATTCTTCGGCCCCGAGTACGGACAGGGCGTGGTGCCGGATGCATCGGGTCTAGCGCTTCTGAATGGGACGCCTGTTCTGTACGGCGATGATGCCGTCGAACAGAGCACGCGGGGGATCTCAACCGGCGCGGACCTACTGGCCTCGACTTATTTCCTGACCACGCGTTTTGAGGAGCTGTTGCGTCCAGACGTACGCGATAACCATGGACGTTTTCCCGGCAGTGAATCACTACCCGCAAGGGCCGGGTTCATTCATCGGCCCATCGTGGATGAGTATGCCGCACAGATTCGCGCCTGGTTGCAGGCACTGGGGGTTGCACTACCCGCTCGTAAGCGGCGATTCAAACTCCTCCTGACGCACGACGTCGACCTCCTGGGGCGCTATCGGCTGCCCTTCGAGCCTTTTCGGACACTGGGCAGCGCCTTGCTGGGCCGACAGTCGGTCAAGACGGCGGTCGAGTGTCTGGCAGTACACCTGGGGCGACGACAGGACCCCATGGATACCTTTGATGAGATGATGGCTCTCGACGGCCAGGTTGAAGCGGAGGTCTATTACTTCTTCATGGCAGGCGGCTCCTCCCAATGGGATGGGTGGTACCGCATCGGCTGGCGACGAACCAAACGGCTGCTGCGCAAGCTGATGGATTCGGGAGCAACAATCGGGCTTCATGCCAGCTATGAAGCGGGGGCCCGACCCACGTCGATTGCGGACGAAAAGGCGGCACTTGAGAGGGCCTGTGGATGTGAGATTCGCCACAACCGCCATCACTTTTTGGGCTGGCGTGAGATGCAGGACGGACACGCGCTCGCCGCCGCCGGCATCAACTGGGACTCCACACTGGGCTATGCTGAGGTCGCCGGCTTCCGGCTGGGTGTGTGCCGACCGATACCGCTGTTTGACCCGGTTGAGTTGCGGCCTTTAGGAATCGAAGAGCACCCATTGGTACTAATGGAGTGCTCACTGGACCAACCGCACTACATGGGTTTGGATCTACCCGGTGCCGAAGCCTATGCCCTTGGACTGCTGCGCGAGACGCGAAAGTATGGTGGCGAGTATGTTGTTCTCTGGCATAATAGCTCGTTCGAGAAGGCAGAAGATAATTACCTGCCGGCCCTGTATCGCCGTCTGATCGACCATCTGCGCGCGGGAGAGGAGGCGGTCTGACCGGAGGGATGATAAGGGATCACTGCCGACCTCAATGAGAAGAGATATGAAGAACGTCTTAATGCTTACAAATGGGTTTCCTCCTCATGCCGGCGTAGAGGCTAGCCGCGCCGCACACTTGGCAAAATATCTACCCGATTATGGCTGGCAGCCCCATGTCGTATGCAGTCATTGGACCCAGACCAATTGTCCCAAATATGACCCCCATTTTGGCGGGGACCGGGTAAAGAGCTATGTTGTAGCCACGGTTCCGCCACCCGCAGACCTCTCCCAAGTGCGGTCCCTGTCGGATATTGCCGCCAAGGCGGAGCGATTCCTGAGTGGACACAAGAACCCCTCGGTGTGGACAGACGCGATTCTGCGACGGGTGAACGAACATCTCCAAACGCATACAATTGATGCTGTGTGGGCGACTTACCCCTTCAGGGCCACGCTCTATGCTGCGGATCGGATCAACCGCGCCCATGAGATTCCCTGGATCGCAGATTTTCGGGACATATTTGAGCAATGGACGCCCCGGTCGCAGTGGTGGTTCGAAAGACGGAACGAGCGGGCTGTCGTTCGTTCTGCATCGAAAATAGTCACCGTGAGTCTGGGGTTGGTCCGCATCCTGGAACAGCGCTACACGCAGAGCGTGGAGTGCCTGCCCAACGGGTTTGATCCCGAAGAGATGGAAACAGTTGAGGCCAAGAGCGACCCCGGGGCGTTCTCAATCGTTCACACGGGCAGCATCACACCTCCGGGATCGGTCTTCCGCGCCAGTCCAAGCGATCTCTTCGTTGCGGTCGATAACCTGGCAGCGCGCGGGCTGATCACTCTGGATGAGGTGATGCTGATGTTTTACGGCGCGACCGAAGATCAGATGAGACCGCACCTCAACGGGTGCGCCTGTTCGCGCATTATCAAGACGGTGCCATGGCTGCCTCGTCACGAGATCTTCTCCCTGCAGAAGGGCGCCGGTCTACTCTTGCTGCTTGGGGCCCGCATGCCGGGCATCATCACCGCCAAACTCTTTGAGTATCTCTCTTCTGGTCGCCCAATCATGGTAATACCCCCTGATCATAATGGCGTTGATGATCTACTGAAGAAGACCCGCAGTGGGGCGGCCCTCTCAACCACCGATGAGATTGAGGCCTTTCTCCTGAAGCACTACCAAGCATGGAAGAGCGGAGCACCCCTGAATGTAGAAATCAATGCCGAAGAGGTCAATCGGTACAGCCGCAAGAAACAGGCGGGGGTGCTTGCAGGCTGGCTCAATGAGATATCCCGGTAGCGAACTGGAGCGGACCACCTGCTGCTGGCCCCGTCTCTGAACTCAGCGCGTGCTCACACCGTTGTCGGGCGTTAGTCACCATTGCTGTCACCTCGACATATAGGCGCATATATACGGCTGTCCGGTGCAGCGCCTTGTCATGCCTCTTCTAGATCATGATATCCATATCTGTTCAGCTTAAATCGCTTCAGATCTTCCTGCGGCGAATGCAAAAGACTACCTCTTTCGATATTGACTTCACCTCCATAGTCATGAGCAATCAATAAGCCTCCTCGACACCTAACCAGAAACTTCCTGCTTGGATATACTTCAACAACGGTTCCGAATGGTTCATCTCTATATCCAAACTCAACTAAATCCGTCTCAAATATTGAGGCTCGCCAAATCACAACCTTCTCTCCATTGATAAAGGAAAAGGCCCCGTCAAATGGAGATGTGACAGCCCGAATGAATGCATCAAGCTGAAATATATCTCTATTCCAGTCTATCAAACCATCATTCGGACTTCTCTTTGGGTAATAAGTTGGCGCAGAATTCTTTTGCTTCTTCAGAGACATGTTCCCGTTCGACAACTGATCTATGTTTCTCAAAATCAATGTCTTCATCGCCAATACATTTTTGTAGTGCATTGTT
This sequence comes from Lentisphaerota bacterium, assembly GCA_013203785.1. Lineage (GTDB taxonomy): Bacteria > Verrucomicrobiota > Kiritimatiellia > UBA8416 > JABMPJ01 > JABMPJ01. The sequence goes on from JABMPJ010000188.1 coordinate 22,069, forward strand.
TCGCCTGTATCATCAGGCTGAATGCTAAAGACAAAGGTGTCTAAGATGTCCCCTGAGTCGATACCGGGATCATACCTGAAGATGTTGGTGAAGAAATGCTTCCGTTGTTCTATCAGAGCCCAATTCATCGGCGACCGACCGCGACCTACTGGTAAATCATCTGTGCTGCCATGCATGCCAAAGACACCGATGGAGAATGTCTGTAATACTTCTGTTGGAATAAGCCTCTGCCAGCCTATGACAAAAGCAATGTCTAACTGCAATGTCTTGAAGGTGTCCACATCTTGCTCATCTTTCAAATCATAGCGATTGGCTGAGTAGCAAGTGATGCCTTGGTTGTGACAGAATGGTGCTATATCCGAATAATCAGCAACTTGGTGAGCTTTACCTTTGTCAGGCGAAATGGTTATCACACAATCAATTTCCGCAACTCTTTGTAATGACTCCAGAAGAAAGAGTGTTGTCGACTTGCAACCAAATACACCTATTCGTTTCATGAGCGTTCCTCTAAATACTCTCTATAGGGTTTGCAGTTAAGTGACATATGTTGCTGGAATTGCGCTATCCTGTAATCAAGAAACTCATGCAACTTGGATAGTACATCTGAGCTCTCGGTTACCCACCAGATGGGATGGATAAGAAGCTGAATGGTTCCCATGTTCCTGAATGGTTCAGAATCGGCTGGGTGACCATATCTAAACTTCCCCTGTGAGTCAGCGAAGTAATTTACCTGTTCAAAGTACTTCGGCTGATAGGTATGATTCATACCCGCAATCGCATCAGGGTTGTTTAAGTAAAACTCTGATGGCCTATGAATGCTTATATAGTCAAGCTCAGTGTCAAATACGTTCTCAAATATGCCCTTCTCTTTTATAGCACCATGCTCTACATCGCTATAGATCGTGGGATCAAAGTGAAGGCTGATACGATGTCCGCGAGACTTGATTGATTCAATCTGTTCACGAGCCTTGTCTTCCAGCAAATTGTAAGATCTCGAAGTCAACAGAAAGAAATACGTTGAGTGAACCCCTAACTCATCTTCCACAAGGCTCAGTTGGTGTGCATAACCAACGTCAAAGTCTATATCGTGTCGCAAAATCAATGCTCCTGTCTCTGGGGGTGATTGCGAGAAGAAAGCTGTCTCGTAACCGCGCTCAAGAAAGCTTTTGATCAGGTTTCTGTATTCTGTCATTGCTCGACCTTCAGGTTGTTGTCTTCTGACGTCTAACGCATACGGCCAGCCCGTGGTGGTTCTGGATGATAGAACTTCTGTATCGTTATCGTCTTTATATGCATGGAGTTCCGTTGGCTCCAATCATTTTCAATGGACGAACGAGCCTAGCGAAAAACAGCCTCTGAGGCATGATATTGGGGCGAGTGAGAAGGAAAGTCAAGGGGGGTGACCGAATGCGAGTATTCTCCTTGGAATGTGAATATGGGGGCGTGCCCTGCACTCAGCCGATAATTTCTTAATTTCACGTGCGACACTCTATTTGCCGACCAGCAGTGGGGCCGCCCTCTCAACCACCGTGGAGATTGAACCCGTTCTCCTGAAGCACTACCAGGCATGGAAGAGCGGAGCACCCCTGAAAGCAGACATCAATGCCGAGGAGGTGAATCGGTACAGTCGCAAGAAACAAGCTGGCACGCTTGCAGGCTGGCTGAATGAGATATCCCTGTAGCGGGATGGCGCAGACGAACGGCCACCGGTGCCACCGTCTCTCAATTCAGCGCGGACCCACCTCGCTGTCGGGAAGTCGCTGTTCCAGAAGCCACTCGAAAAGCTCGGGTGTCCTGTAGGCCTGCGTCCATACGTCGTGCCCGCCGTCCGCATACTCGGTGTACTTCACGGGTGATCCAACCGCACGAAGCGCCTTGACCATCTTGCGCGACGCCTTGACCGAGATGGCCTCGTCCTGTTCCCCATGAAACACCCAGATCGGAAGCTGCCGAATTGTTTTTGCCCCGGAGGTGCGACCACGCCCGCAGATGGGAACAATCGCGGCAAAGCGATTTGGATGTGCCATGGCAAAATTCCAGACCGCAAAGCCCCCCATGCTGCATCCGGTCAGGTAGATACGCTGGCGATCGATCCGGTAGCGCCGCATCACCATGGACAGCAATGCGTCCAAGCGCCTCTCCTGGCCGGAGAACGTCCAATCATCATCCCTGGGGCATTGGGGGGCGACGATCACAAAGGGGAGATCCACCTCGCGTGCTCGCCGGGGCAATCCCTCGGCCGCGACCCGGTCCAGATCATCCCCCGACTCGCCCGACCCGTGCAGAAATAGGATGAGCGGCCAAGCCGCCTCGGATTCCTGGTAGGCCGCAGGCAGGATGACCAGATAGCCGCTCTCAACCACATGACTATTGGTGAGTCTCACGCGCTGGTAGTGACGCACCTCCCTGCCATCCGGAGAGATCACGGGGGGACGAGGCTCACTATCCGCTTGTTCCAGGGGATCATCGGCGCGCAGGCCGCGCCGTCCCAGGAGCACCACCAGTAGACCGAGCACCACCAGCCCCCCAATCCCAAGCAACCATCTCATATTCTTCCCTCGCGATAGAGCATCAGGCCGCTTTCGCCAGAATGAGCAGGAACCGCACGCCGAAAACAAGCTCCTCATGACGATACACGATACGGAAGCCGTTCTTCTCAAGCAGATACGGGTAGTTGTGCGAAAATCCGAATTCCTGCCCGTAGGGGCAGGAGTCCTGCTGGGCGTCCAGATCGTGGTTCATTCCCACGGGCTCAATCAACGCCACGACGGCGGGCTTCTGAGCGGCCACGAGGCGGAAAAACCGCTCGATGGCATCGGGATCAAAGTACTCGAGCACGCCGTTCTGAGTCAGATAGACCCAGTTCGGCCGACCGTGTGCGCCGATGTAATCCAGGGCATCCGCTGCAATAAACTCCAGCTTGGAATCGGGAAAGGCCGCCCGCGCTTCTGCCGTGGTAACCGGATCCAGGTCGATACCGATCAACCGTTCCGCGCTTGTGAAACGCCGTGCCAGATAATCAACGAGGAGTCCGGCACCCGAACCGATTTCACAGAATGTCGCCCCGATTCCTGCGGGCTCCAGAACCCCTTCCAGTGCGTCGATAAGCGGCGTGTAATAGCGCAGAAAGACCGCCTCAAAGCGCTCGGGCGCATCGGCATGGTAGGCCTTGGCATGTTCACCGCCCCAGAACTTGCGATGGTACTCTCCCAGTCTGCCGAAATCTCGGTGACGCAGGGCCTGATAGGCAATGCCGGCGCCAATGAGCCGGTTCAGCAGGGATGCCCGTCGGCCATGATGCGTAAAATCACTCTTTTGTAGCAGTGCGGCGCGGGCAGGAAACAGCCGCATGAGAACACGTCCCAGCCATCCCTTGGCTTTCTGTTTGGCGCTGTCCTGCGACCATTGGCGCAGGGAAAAGCGGTCATCGGATGCCGGGGTACTATCCATGCAGGCTCCCTCAGGACAATCTATGTATAGACAGGAAAGGCGGATACATTCCACCCAACACAGCGGGCCCACACTACTGAATAGCGCGTCCGCTGGTCGAGCGCATAGTGTCCCGCCCCGGTGTGGTTGGCGGGCGGTCGTGGCCTTATACGTTCTTGTCGCGGAGGGTCCGCATCCAACGCGACTGGAATGACAGAAAGAACACTAGCGCCAAGAGCTCACAGCCCTCCTCGCAAACGACTTCGATTCGCAAACACCATGGTGCATCGCACCCAGACAGGATATAGACGCCCTCGGCAAGCGCCCCTGCACAAACACACGCTATGCTGGCGATGACGAGAGGAGTGCCCTCACGACACGCCACGCGTATGGAGGATGCGGCAAATAGCGCGGTAAGGATCACGGCCAGTGAGGCGGCAAACAGCGGTCCGAGTGTGGCCTTGGACACCTGCCACCCGCCACTGCCAAGCAGGCCCGCTTCCAAGCCCTCAACAAATTCGTGGAACTCAATAAAGTCGTCGATGGAGAGAGCCAGAAAGCCGAAAGAGATGAGCGCCAAGAGCCGAGCGACACGGCGATCTTTGGCCCAAAATGCGCGCGCGAGTATATAGGCGCAGAGCGAATTGAGAAACAGCAGCATGGATGAACACCATGTTGCAAGCGTGCCCTCTGAATTCAGATCAATCTGCCTGAGCAGATACCCCCACGAACCGTCCACAGATGCCAGTTCCGTCCCTGATGGGATCAGCAGTATATTGGACAGAATCAGAATTCCGATGATGCCCCATAAAGCGCGTAGCAGAGTAGGATCAAGGGCTGGACGCGGGCACGCTGATATCTGCAAAACAGAACACTCCTTCGCCGTGGGACCATTTTCGAGTGGAACCCAACGGCATCATATTTTGTACCCGACCGTCAAGCGTGAGTTGCTACGGTGCGGTTCGACGTTTGATTTGTGGGGGGTGATTACCTACACTGCTCGCTAGTGTGGAATTTGAATGGGATAGAGCAGATGGCGTATGCCTCAATTCATCAAGGCTTTGAAGCGAAGGTGGCCGCGACGCCCGAGCAGTCGGCTATATCGTCCGATCAAGGCGTCATAACGTACGCTGATCTGAGCCGGCGCAGCAACGCGGTGGCGCTGGCCCTCTGCCGGAACCATGACGCTCACCCCACGATCATCGGGCTCTGTTTCGAGCTTGGCGTTGACTATGTAGCCGCAATGCTGGGCGTGCTTAAATCCGGGGCAGCCTTTCTCCCCATCGCCGTCGACACGCCTGTGCATCGACTCGCGGCAATGCTGGAGATGGCAACGCCCGAACACATCCTCACCAACGCCGCGCACGCGGGAGCGTTGCGCACACAACTGGTGCGCGCAGGCCACGAGGTGAGCCTGCTGGTCACGGATGAGCTCCCCCCCTGCGATACAATGCCACCTGTAGACGCAGGACCAAACAGCCTCTGCTATCTGCTGTTTACATCGGGCTCGACTGGCCGCCCCAAAGCGGTGGCAGGATGCCACGCCAGCCTGAGGCACTTCATCGACTGGGAGATTCAGGAGTTCCGCCTGGACGCGAGCTGTCGCATCAGTCTTCTGGCCGCACCCACGTTCGATGTGAGCTTACGGGATATTCTGGTTCCACTACTGGCAGGGGGGTGCATATGCATTCCTGACGAGTCGGTCCGCACACAACCGCGTGCACTCCTCGACTGGCTGCACACCGAGCGCGTCACCCAGGTCCACTGTGTTCCCTCACTCTTTCGGTTGCTGTTGAGCGAGCTGGAGAGACGCCCAGGCGTCGAACTACCGGACCTGCAGCGGATCCTCCTGGCGGGCGAACCGCTCTATGCCCGCGACGTGCGGCGCTGGCGCCGGGCCATGTCGGATCGGATCGAGCTGGTCAACCTCTATGGTCCCACCGAAACGACGCTGGCCAAAGCCTGCTATCGTATTCGCGAGATTCCGGACACCGAGAACGGGATCGTGCCGATCGGGAGTGGTATCGCTGACACCGAACTACTGCTCATACGGGATGGGCAGCTCTGCGACAGCCGGCAGATCGGCGAGATTTACATCAGAACCGCCTTCCGCAGCAAAGGCTATTATGGAGATCCCGAGCTGACAGCGGCGTGTTTCATCCCCAATCCCCTCAGCAACGATCCCGATGACATTATCTATCGGACCGGCGACCAGGGACGTTATAGAGCCGATCGCACCGTTGAATTCATTGGACGGCTCGATAACCAGATCAAGTTCAACGGCATCCGAATCGAGCTGGGTGAGGTGGAGGCCCACCTCCTACAGCACCCACAGGTTCAAGAGGCTGTCGTGATTGTCCATCGGGACAGCGATTCCGAGAGCCGTCTGGTCGCCTATTTCGTGGCAGCCGAGCGCCTGGACCCGGAGAGCCTGCGCGAACATCTCGCCAGCTATATGCCAACCAATATGCATCCCAATCTGTTTATCCAGATGGACCGTTTGCCTCTCAATTTACATGGCAAGATAGACCGCAGGGCATTGCCGGCCCCCACGGAGCTGCTCTACGAAAGCCGCGACTTCGTGGCACCACAAGGGGCCACCGAGACCGATCTCGCCAGGATATGGGGAGCCCTCCTTGGCTTGGAATCCGTGGCCGCCGACCGTACCTTCGTGGAGTTGGGAGGCGACTCGCTGAAGGCCATTCGGGCCATCGGTGAACTCTATAAAGCATTCGATATCGAGGTGAGCCTGCGCGTATTCTTTGAGCAAGGCACCATTCAAAAGCTGGCCACATGGCTGACGGAGTCCGGAGGACAGAACGCATGAAAGCGCCATTCGTAGATGTGCACGACCTGATGAAGCTGGACGCAGAGGCCACAGTAACCGAGATCACCCAGGCCATACAGGACCAGGTCCGCTACGCCTTGGGTCGGCGAGGCGCGATTGTGGCTATTTCCGGTGGCATCGATAGCAGTGTGGTAGCGCAGCTCTGCGTGCGCGCACTCGGACCGGAGCATGTGATCGGCCTTCTTCTGCCCGAGTGTGAGTCGTCCGATGCTACATTGCCCCTCTCACAGCTCCTTGCCGATCATCTCGGCATCCGGACGTTCCGCGAGGATATCTCGCCTATCTTGGAGGCCTGCGGCTGCTACCGACGGCGCGACGAAGCCATTCAGTCCCTCATCCCTGAGTACGGCCCGGGCTACAAATCAAAACTGGTGAACGAAGGGCTCTTGGAGACGGGCAACAGCCATATCTTCTACCTCGTCGTGGAGGCCCCCGATGGCCAGCAGCAAAAAGTGGAAGCGCCCGGCGATGTATTGATGCAAGTGGTCGCCGCCACCAACTTCAAGCAACGCACTCGCAAGATGCTCGAATATCACTATGCCGACCGCTTCCACTACGCCGTGACCGGTACCCCCAATCGGCTGGAATATGAGTTGGGGTTCTTCGTCAAGAACGGAGACGGCTCGGCCGATCTCAAGCCCATTTCCCATCTCTACAAGAGCCACGTGTTTCAGTTAGCCCGCCATATGGCACTGCCGCAAACACTTCTCGAACAAACGCCATCGACCGACACCTACTCCCTGGCCCAGACGCAGGAGGAATTCTACTTCGCCATGCCGCTGGAGATTCTGGACCTCTGCCTCTACTGTAAGAACAACGGCTATTCCTTTGAGCAGACGGCGCAGGCTGCGGGGCTGACTGCCGAACAGGTGAAGACCGTCTTTGCCGACATTGTTTCAAAACGGTCGATGGGCGAATATCTGCAATCTACCGCCCCTGAAGGTGGAGAAGGCGTAGCGTAACTCTATGTGCGGTATTGCAGGCATCCATCTTCTCGCCCCCGGCCCCGCGCCCGAACGGGACACACTCCAGGCGATGATGGCGCCGTTCCGCTATCGCGGTCCCGACGAAGAGGGCTACTACACCGACGCCCAGATCGGTCTCGGCATCCGCCGACTCGCCATTGTCGATGTGGCGCATGGGCAACAGCCCATGTTCAGCGACGATCGCCGGTTGGTGAGCGTCTGTAATGGTGAGATCTATAATCACGGCGACCTACGCCGCACGCTCGAAAGTGCGGGACACCATTTTCATACCCGTTGCGATGTCGAAGTCATCATACCCATGTACCGCCAGTATGGCCTGGATGGCATCAAGCAGTTCAACGGCCAATTTGGCTTCGCTCTATACGATCAGAGCCGCCACCGGCTCGTATTAGGCAGAGACCAGATGGGCATCGCCCCGCTCTTCTACACCCGCATCGGTGACACGCTCCTCTTCGCTTCCGAGATCAAAGGTATCCTGGCCCACCCGGCTATGCGGCCGGTTGTGGACCCCCGCGGGCTGGACCAAATCCTGACCCTACCCGGCTTGGCCAGCCCGCAGACGCTCTTCAAGAACGTTCACAGTGTGCCGCCCGGTCACTTCCTCCTCGTAGAAAACGGTGAGATCTCCTTGCACCGCTACTGGGACCTGGACTATCCGCCAGCGGCCGATTGTGAAAACGAATGGGACGAGACCGCGGCGGCCGAGGCTCTCGAGGAACGACTGACCGAAGCCGTGCGCCTACGTCTACAGGCCGATGTCCCCGTGGGATTCTATCTGAGCGGTGGACTGGACTCCTCACTGATCGCCAGCTTGATCGGCCGTCTCTCCGATGAGAAGCGCCACTCCTTTTCGATTCGTTTTCCCGATCCGGCGATTGACGAGGGTACGCACCAGCACACCATGGTGGAGCGACTGAACTGCATGCATCATGAGACGCTGTTCGATGCCGATGCCATCGGCGAGCGCATGCGCGCGATCGTCTATCATGCCGAAACCCCCCTGAAGGAGTCCTATAATACCTGCTCGCTCGCGCTCTCCGAGTTGGTGCATCGCAACGGCATGAAGGTGGTGCTCACCGGAGAGGGATCCGATGAACTGCTGGGGGGCTACGTCGGATACCGACTCGACGAAGCGCGCGGACCGCACAGCCTATCGCCCCCGGATGCGGAGGCCCTCCTGGAACAGGAGGTGCAAGCCTCACTGTGGGGCGACGCCCATTTCTTCTATGAGAAGCATTACTACGCGCATCGCGAAACAAAACGGGCGCTCTATTCCGATGCCATCAATGAACAGTTCAGCACGATCGACTGCACGGCAGGTCCGCTCTTGGATACGACCAAACTAGCGGCGCTCCATCCCTTCCACAGGCGTTCCTATCTCGACTGTAAGTTACGGCTGGCCGATCATCTCCTGGCCGATCATGGCGATCGCGTCGCCTATGCGCATTCGGTGGAGGCACGCTATCCCTTCCTGGATCTGGAGCTGATCGAGCTTGTGAAAACGCTCCCGCCCTCTCTGCTACTCAAAGACGGTAAAGAGAAATCCCTTCTGAAACGGGTGGCCCGACAGCACCTGCCCGACAGCATCGTCGACCGCCATAAATTTGCGTTTGTCGCCCCGGGCAGCCCGTTGTTGCTGCAACAAGGGATTGAGTGGATCGAGGACACTCTTTCCGAAGCGCGCATTCGTCGTCAGGGCTATTTCAATCCGGCCACGGTTGAGCGCCTGAAGCAACGTTATCGGCAGCCGGGATTCAGGCTCAATACGACGTTTGAGGATGACTGGTTGATGATCATCCTGACCTTCGGTATCCTGCTGGACACCTTTGACCTCCCAGCCTTCACGTGACAACATCAGACCGCCACAGAGGAGAACCGAGAAGCTGATGTCGAATAATGAGACAGCCGTACCCCCTTCCGTGCCCCTCTCGTATGCCCAGGAGCGGATGTGGTATATCGACCAGGTCATGCCGGGAACACCGCTGTACAATATTCCGCTGGCATGGGAGCTCACGGGCCCGTTGAATGAGATCGCCCTCGCCGCCAGCATCAACACGATCATCCGCCGACATGACGTGATGCGCACCACCTTTGATCTTGTCGATGGGGCACCGATTCAGCGCGTGGCGCCATTCGAGGAAATGGATCTACCCGTCATCGATCTGGAACCTGTGCCCGCCGCCGCTCGCGAGGCCGCCCTGGCCGCCGCGCTCAGTAACGAGGCCAACAAGCCTTTTGACCTGGCGGAGGGTCCGCTCCTGCGCGCCGCACTGATTCGAATGGAGACAGGCCGGCATGTGCTCTCCTTCACACCACACCATGTGATTTTTGATGGCGCTTCCCGCCGCCTCTTTCTCCAGGAGTTGGCCGCGCTGTATGAGGCCACGGGCGCGGCAGCCGCGACGCCGCTGCCTGCATTGCCCCTTCAATACGCTGATTTTGCCGTGTGGCAACGCACGACATTGACTAAGGCCGACATGGCGCGCCAGCTGACCTACTGGAAGCAGGCGCTCGTGCCGGGCAGCGGCACGTTGGCCCTCACGCCTGACCAACCGCGACCGAACGAACGGACCCACCATGGCGCGGCCGAGCGACTACACCTCGCCGCTTCACCACAGATCCTGCTAGAACTCTGCAACCGTGAAGGCACCACGCCATTCATGCTGTTGCTGGCCGCCTATGCTACCACGCTCCACCTCCTGAGTGAGCAAACGTCCATCGCCATCGCATGCCCCGTCTCCGACAGAGAGCACCCCGACGTCGGGAGCGTGATTGGCTTCTTTGTCAACACGATGATTCTTGAGGCCCACATTGAGCCAGACGGCTCTTTTCGCGACGTCCTCCAGGACGTGAGGGGAACCTGCCTGGACGGGTTCTCCCATCGCAGCGTTCCGTTCCAGCGTGTGGTTGAGGCCATTCAGCCGGTCCGCACCGCAACTCTGACGCCGCTCTTTGAGACCATGTTCACCTTTGAGGATATGCGCGACATGCCGCAGTCCATGGGCGATGTTGGCATCCGACTTTTACCCGTCGACCACGACAGCGCATTGACGGATCTCCTGTTTGAGACCGAGCTTGTCGGCGATGGCCTGGACCTCACACTCATCTACAGTAGAGATCTCTTCACATCACACACTGCCGCCCGGATACTGCGCCATTTCCAGGCCGTGCTGCGGCAGATCACGGCAGATCCGGAGATCGGTATTCAGGAGATCTCCTTGTTGGACGAAGGAGATCGCGCCCAACTGGCCCAATGGAATCAGACCCAGGTGGACTACGGCACCCCGACCTGTGTGCACGAACGCTTCGAGCGGCAGGCCGCACAGACTCCGCACGCCTTAGCTCTGCTGGCCCCGCCCGCGGACGCCGCAGCGACAGCATCCGGCGACCAGCGCATGGACTACGACGAACTGAACGGCCGCGCCAATCAACTCGCACACCACCTCCGCGCACGTGGCATCGGGCCCGACACCACTGTAGGGATCTGTAGCGGACGTTCGTTCGATGTGATGATCGGCGTGCTGGGCATCCTCAAGGCTGGCGCGGCCTATGTGCCACTCGACCCGGAGTACCCGCAACACCGGCTCGCCGTGATGATTGAGGATTCAAAGGTAGCCCTGGTCCTGGCAGCGGGACCGGCCGCTTCCGCCGTCGAAGGGCTTCATGAGGAGATCATCAGGCTGGACGATGCGTGGCCCATCATCTCTGAACAACCAACCACCAATCCAGGTGCTGCGGTTACCTGCAACCATCTCGCCTACGTGCTCTACACCTCGGGCTCCACCGGGCGCCCCAAGGGCGTCGCCATGCCACACGGTCCGCTGTCCAACCTGATCGAATGGCAAGTGCGCGACTCGGTTATGGGGCATGCGAACCGCACGCTTCATTTTGCACCGCTGAGTTTCGATGTCTCTTTTCAGGAGCTGTTCAGCACCTGGTGTTCTGGTGGCACCGTGGTGTTGATCCCCGATACGCAGCGCGGAGATGGCACGGCGCTCCTCGCTTTCATGACGTCACACCAGATCGAGCGAGTCTTTCTGCCTTTCGTCGCGCTGCAGCTTCTAGCAGATGCCGCCATCAATCGACCGCCCCCCGCCTCCCTCAGGGAGATCATGACCGCAGGGGAGCAACTCCAGATCACCCCGGCAGTTGCAGCGCTCTGTCGATCACTGCCTGACTGCACTCTCTACAATCAGTATGGTCCGACGGAGGCCCATGTGGTGACCCGTCTAAGGCTGGATGGGGCACCCTCGACGTGGCCCGCATTACCGCCGATTGGCCGTCCCATCGCGAACGTCCGGATCCACATCCTTGATCGGCACAGGCGCGAGCTTCCCGTGGGGCAGCCCGGCGAGCTCTACATCGGCGGCGCGGCCCTGGCGCGAGGCTATCTCAATCAGGCCGAACTGACGGCGGCACACTTTGTAGCGGACCCGTTCAGCTCTGATCGTAACGACAGGTTATATCGAACCGGAGATTTGGCTCGATATCGGTCGGACGGACATATTGAATTTCTCGGGCGGATCGACAACCAGTTCAAAGTGCGCGGATTCCGTGTCGAGCCGGGTGAGATCGAAGCCGTTCTGGTCGCACACGAGGGCGTTTCGCAAAGCGCCGTGGCGCTCGCGGACACTCAGCCGGGCGATCAGCGCCTGACGGCCTACTTCGTGCCCAACGAGGGAGCCGCGCTGACCGGCACCGTCCTAAGAGAACACCTCAGATCGCAGTTACCCGACTATATGGTGCCGCAGTTTTTTGTCGAACTCGACCAGTTGCCCATGACCCCCAGTGGCAAGATCGATCGCCGCAAACTGCCCTCGCCTACACGTGACACTGCTGGCATTCGTGCTGAGTCCTACGTCGCGGCGCAGAGTGACACCGAAAAACAGATCGCCGAGATATGGCAGGAGCTCCTGGGCGTGGATCGGGTCGGCATGCACGACCAGTTCTTCGCCCTGGGAGGCCACTCTCTGCTGGCGATCCAAGCGATGGCCCGAATCGAAAAGGCGACCGGCGTCCGTTTGACGCCGCACGACCTGCTCTTTAACACGCTGGAACAGCTCGCACCGTTGTGTGAGAGCGTGGCGGACAGTGCCCCACAAAAGAAGAAGCGGCGCCTATTCTTCCGGCGCTGACCGGCGTGACCACTCCATAGCCGTATGAACGCAGCGGGGGGTGATCTCACAGCGCACCATACAGCTCTGCCCCATCGGCAGGTCGGCCGACAGGGCCCGGCTAAGCCGGAAGCGGAGATGGCCGACGGTACCATCCACCGCCACCAGGATGGCGTCGCTAAAACCTAAATGGGTCTCCACAGACCCGGAGAGAGATTTGTAGATGCTCTCCTTCGCAGATAGAGCCAGACACACCGCTGTCGGACCCCCCCAATGCGGGACAATGGACGCCTGAAGCAGGGCGGACTCCTCCTCGTTCAGCACAACAGAATGGATCTCCTCAGCCGTTCTCAGGGGGGGTATTGTCTCGCTGTCAATTCCGAGCCCGCGTCGATCACCTCTGCGCGCCACGGCCGCCCAAGCCAAACCCTCGGTATGCGTGATCGAGCCCACCACGCCCTCCGGCCAGACGGGGCGCCTGTCACCGGCCATGGCTGGGGCTGCTGCATCGGCAATGCCCAGGCCCCGCAGGGCTTCGCATGCAGCATAGCGGCCCGCCAAAAACTCGGCCTGCCGCTTGGGCACAGCCGCCCTGAGTGTCGACGGGAGTTCAAGCCCCTGTGCGGCGGCCTCGTCAGTAAAACAGAGATCGAATGCGACGGCCACATGGGAGACGACATCGCTGAACAGACTGGGTGCGGCTAGTCGTCTGATCATGGGTCGTCAGGCTCCTCGGGACAGATCTGATCCATCCACAGGCACACCCGGTTCAGGAGGCGCTCGCGCGAGGCGGCATCGCTGAAGAGGTGGTCCGACTCCTTGAAATAGTCGACCTCCACCGTGTCGTTAAACTCAATCCCGGCAAACATGTCGCGGAACTGTTCGCGGTAGTTGTAGAGGGCCAATTCCTCGCCCGAGTAGATCCACAGCGAACGAGTGCCACGCTGGACCAACGTCCGCATGGCCTCCTCCGCCTCGCGGCGCGGCGGTGGAGCCCAGCCAAACAGGTCGGAGCCCGTGCACCCAGCCGCAACGGCCGCAGCGCTGCGCCGACTACCCGAGGTATTCAGCCGTCGCCAAGCCAGCGCGGGAAAGCGGCCGCACGCGCGCCGCAGGAAAGAGAGGATGCGCGTCCGAGAACTCAGAAATGAGCGTAGGCGCTCGAGGCCGAAACGGAAGGTTGGATAGGACAAACCATCCAGACAGACGAAGGCCGTGACCCGCTCGTCGGTGACGGCCGCGTTATAGGCGTAATCGGCTCCGGTGCAGAGCCCGAGCACGGCAAACCGGGTGGCTGACAGTCGTTGTTCCAAGAGCGCCATCGCGCTGCGTGCATCGGATGCGGCGCGCTCGCGGCCGCTGCGGCGATCAGCGCGCGGCGCGCTATCACCCAGCCCGGAGAGATCGAATCGCAGGGAGGGAATCCCGCGCTCGGCCAGCCGACGCGCCAGCTGAACGTTGAGCCGACAGGGCCCGACACGATGCTGGACACCGGTGTTCCACAGGAGGAGCCATGGTGCCCCCCTGCGCATCACGGCGGGTTGGGAGAGAATACCAGTGAGCTCGCCCTGCTCTCCAAATGTAATGACCCGCTCACTCATGGCAATTCTCGCTTGAGAAGATCTACTATCCGCGCAGGAATGGCGCGCGGGCGCAAGGGGTCCCCCCATCGGGCGGCCTCATTCCACTGCCCGTCATCGAGGCAAACGTCATACCTACTCGTCGCGGGGAGAGCGGCCTGAAGGTCACGATAGGCCGGGAGGTCAGCAGAGGCTATAAGCATGCTGCGCTCGGGGGGACGAACTGCGTGGGCCGCGTCGCTGCACCACGGACCGTTGCGCCTCAGATCACACGACCCGATGGCCTCACGCAGCAGCGGTGGATACTGGCTGCCGGCGATATCGCTCGATGCCGGGGTAGCCGGTGCAGCGGTCACAGGAGTACCGCGCCGCTCCGCCAGGCGTCCGTTGTGCAAGGCGCGCAATTCGTCCAGATACGCCTCACCACTAACAACCGGATCCCAGAGCAGTAGATCTTGAACCGGAGCCGTAGTCGCGTAGCGGGCGGCCAGCACCGCACCAAAGCGCAACCCCACCAGGCTTAGTCGGCTGGCGCCCGACATGTCCTTCAACTCGGCTGCGGCCAGGCAGACGCTTTCATCCCACCTAGCCAGCGTCACATCCATGTCCGCGCCGACAGAATCTCCGGTGCCCCAGTAGTCGAACCGCAGAACCGGCCATCCCGCTTTCGCCAGCGCAGTGGCCAATCGGCAGACACATTCGTGCGCGCGCATGTATTCATGCCCGACCGGGTAGCACAGCAGGAGCGCGGCGCTCGTTGTTCCGCCCAGGGGCGGGTGATAGACACCATACAGCTGCTCCTCCGGATGGCCGAAGAACAACGGCGTCATGGTGTGCCTGCACCCTCTGACGCATCAAGCCGAGCACGTATCCTCTCGGCCAATGTGTCACGCCATCCGGTGGGCGTGTGGACATGGAATGCCTCCAGAATCAGATTGGCCATGAGTTGATTTCCATCCGGGTTCAGATGGACACCATCGTTGTCAAGTGTAAGAACCCCCGCACGCAGGTTGTCGGGATTCACCCGCTCCAAGAAAGCCATGAACGCGGGGCGAAGGTCAATTAGCGGACACCGTTTCTCACCGGCCACCTCTCGAATGATGACCGAGTAATCTTCGATCAACGCATCTTCCGGATTGCTGCCATCGGTGCACTCACCAATCGTGGTTAGAGTCATGAGCACAGGAAGGGCCCCCGCTCGCCGGATCTGCCAGACGATATCTTTCATCGCGAATTTGAACAGCTTGCGATCATTAGGGCGTCGCTCACTATAATACAGATCGGCCAATCCGATCTCCACGATCACAATCGTGGGCGCACGGCGCAGCACATCCTCTTGAAGACGCTTGCGTACGTTCTGGGACGAGTCATAGCCGACCCCCGACCCCCGGACGGTAATGTCACTCGTGCGATACTGTGCTGCGATGACATCGCGCATCAACGTGACATAGCCATACGGACGATTGCCATGCTCCGTGAGCGAGTCGCCGACGATGATGATCGTGTCGCCGTCTTTGGGGGCGGAGAGCGTCACCGGCGCATTCGGTACCGCCACAGCCGCTCCGGTCACCACGTTGGTGGCCGGTTCATCCGCCACCGTTCGGCCAGCCCACAGAGTCAGGGCAACCATCCAGACCAGGCGCATGTTCACGTGGTTCCGCACCGCTACCTCGGTACCTTCTGGCGAATAGTATGCACCAGCTCAATGGCGGGCAGGGCATCGCTGATGCCAAAGCCGTTGCCGGCCAGAATGTCTTCGTAGACGCGCGTGTGAAGATCGGCAAACCCGGTCGAAAACTCGACCTCCTCGCCATCGATACAGATCGATCGAAACGTCGTTCGGCCCTCCGTCACCGCCTCGGGCGGCAAGTCCTTTTCATCAATGGAGAGGTGCCAGTCCACCTCGGCGCGCTCGAGCTGCAGGTGACCGGCTGTCCGCGTCGGCTCGGCCAGCGTGACGACACACTCCTCCACGCCTCCGAAAATCCAGAGCAACATGTCAAAGAGGTGGATGCCGATATTCGTGACCAGACCACCAGACTGCTCCGCATTGCCCTTCCATGAATAGAGATACCATTTGCCGCGGCTTGTGATGTAGCGCAGGCTGATCTTGTGCTTGCCCGTTCCGGCGGGCGCCGCATATTTCTGCTTAAGCGCCATGACGGCGGGGTGCAGGCGCAGCTGGAGGACCGTGTAAATGCTTTGACCGCTCTCGGCCTCCAGCTCCGCAAGGGCTTCGGCGTTCCACGGGTTGATGACCAGCGGCTTCTCGCAGATGGCATGCGCCCCGGCACGCAACGCAAAACGGATGTGCGCGTCGTGGAGGTAATTGGGGGAACAGATGCTGACGTAGTGGACGCGCCCCTCCTCCGGTCCGCGACGCCGGTTCTCGACATGGCGGTCAAAACGCTCGAACTCACGAAAGAAGGAGGCTTCGAAGAAGTAGCGATCCATAATGCCGACGGAGTCGTGCGGATCCGTGGCCGCCACCAGCGTGTGGCCGGTCTCTTTGATGGCCTGAAGGTGTCGAGGTGCTATATATCCGGCCACGCCGGTCATCGCAAAATTCATCGCTTTATCTCCCTGTAGGAGCGCTCGCCCTTGGACCATTTCGATGGCAGCGCGCTGTCCTCATCCACATCCATGCACCGCACTATTCCGGCTTCGATCTCACGGTAGCGCAGTCCGCTTTCGGGACAGGCCATGATGCCCTCGCCATCCGGCGCAGGGAGAGGCAGTCCGTGCCGACTCATCCAGCCCTTTTGTCGTGCCGGGACACCGGTCATTAGGGCATAGTCTGGAACATCCTTCGACACGACAGCGCCAGCACCAATGAAGGCGTAGCGTCCAATCGTCACACCGCATACGATCGTGGCGTTGGCACCCACGGTCGCCCCCCGCCTCAGCAGTGTCTTCTCATAAAGGGAGTGCCTGACAATCTGGGAACGAGGGTTGGTGACGTTGGTGAGCACACACGAGGGCCCCAGGAAGACATCGTCCTCAACGACCGTGCCCGCATAGAGAGAGACGTTGTTCTGGATTTTGACGTTGTTGCCAATGACAACACCACCCGCCACAAAGACATTCTGGCCCAGAATGCAGCGCTCGCCAAGGATTGCCCCGCTCGACACATGACAGAAGTGCCATATGGCCGTCCCGTGACCGATCGTGCATGGCTCATCTATGCAGGCGGTCGAATGCGCAGAGTATGGGGTGTTGCTCATCTGCCACCCAGTATCCGTTCTCCGTGCAAGCGTGTCAAGATACGGGGAGTGCCCCTAAACTGCGGACTGGGGCGAGAAACGTGCCCGGGCAGCGAGGGCGGCGGTTGTAAAAAGCATCGATGGAGTTGTGGGGCGGTTGTATCGTCACTTGTGATGGCGCATTGGGTGACATGCAGCGGTGGCGAGGGCAG
>JABMPJ010000189.1 GCA_013203785.1 Lentisphaerota bacterium
ATTGATAACGCTCCTGAGGAGCGTGAGCGTGGGATTACAATCCAGACGGCCCATGTAGAGTATGAGACGGAGAATCGTCACTATGCCCATGTGGACTGTCCGGGTCACGCTGACTATATCAAGAATATGATAACAGGAGCGGCGCAGATGGATGGTGCAATCCTGGTGGTAAGCGCGGCCGATGGCCCGATGCCTCAGACGCGTGAGCACATTCTTCTGGCTCGCCAGGTCGGCGTGCCGGCCATCACGGTCTTCCTGAACAAAGTGGACTTGGTGGATGATCCTGAGTTGCTCGACCTCGTCGAGCTCGAAGTCCGTGAGTTACTCTCCAAGTATGATTATCCGGGCGACGATGTTCCGATCGTGCGTGGCGATGCGTTGAGCGCGACACATGCCAATTCGGCTGATGATCCTGCCTGCGCGTGTATCACCGAATTGATTGCCGCTTTGGATTCTTACATTCCGGAGCCGGTCCGCTTGGTTGATCAGGCCTTCCTCATGCCGATCGAAGACGTCTTCTCGATCGAAGGTCGCGGTACGGTGGTGACAGGTCGCGTTGACCGCGGCATCATCAAGGTCGGCGAAGAGGTCGAGATCATCGGTCTTAAGAACACTGTCAAGACGACGGCCACGGGTGTTGAGATGTTCCGCAAGCTCCTCGATGAGGGGCGCGCGGGCGACAACATCGGTGTGCTCCTGCGCGGCACCAAGAAGGATGATGTTGAGCGTGGTCAGGTCTTGGCCAAGCCCGGTTCGATCACGCCGCACACGAAATTTGACTGCGAAGTCTATGTCCTGAGCAAGGATGAGGGTGGTCGTCATACCCCGTTCTTCAAGGGATATCGCCCGCAGTTTTATATCCGTACGACGGATGTGACGGGTGACATCACGCTGCCGGAAGGCGTTGAGATGATCATGCCGGGTGACAACGTCAGCATGGCTGTTGAGCTCATTTCGCCTGTCGCCTTGGAGGATAAGATGCGTTTCGCTATCCGCGAGGGTGGCCGCACGGTGGGCGCCGGAACGGTGACCAAGATTATTGAGTAGAGTCCGGATCGCCTGATGTCCACGCGCGAATGCTCATTTGAGTGTTCGTTCCGGATCTCAAGACGCCTGAGCTCGCACGGCTGAAAAGGGGTGCGTTGATGCCACGGGATCTTGCCATATTGGCCTGCACGGAGTGTAAGCGTCGTAATTATACGACGACGCGAAACAAGAAGTTGAAGACGGACCGAATTGAGATCAAGAAGTACTGTCGGTTTGACCGACGGCACACGCTGCACAGGGAGGTGAAGTAGTCCCTGCGCGTTCTTGTAGGCCAGTAGCTCAACTAGGCAGAGCACCGGTCTCCAAAACCGGTTGTTGGGGGTTCGATTCCCTCCTGGCCTGCCACTGTTTTGGGTAGCGGGCTGGGGTGCTGGCTGATGTCGTAGGTGTGATGGGGACTTTCACTGTGTGTCGGGAAAACGAGGTGTGGGCTGAAAAGTAAGCTTCAGAATGGCGTGAACGGTGTGAAGCTCTTCACCTCCGAAGTCATCGGAGAGATGAAGAAGTCCACATGGCCAAGTCGCCAGGAATTGCTGGAGTCCACGGTCGTGGTGATCGTCTGTCTGGTGTTGATGAGTCTGTTTGTCGGTTTGTGTGATCGGATCCTGGTGATGATTCTGCATGTGCTGATCCCAACGGGGTGCCTCTGATGGAAAAAGAATGGTTCGTCGTCCATACACTAACCGGCCAGGAAAACAAGGTTCAGGAAAGTATTCGTCGTCGTCTGAAGCACGAAGAGATGGTCGAGTACATCGGTGAAGTCATCATTCCGACCGAGAAGGTGTCGGAGGTTAAAAAGGGAGTGCGTTCAACCACGACGCGAAAATTCTTCCCGGGTTACGTCTTGGTAGAGGTCGCGCTGTACGATGTTGAACGCAAGCTGCACGACCGGGTTTGGTATTTTATAAAGGAGACGCCTGGAATCATCGGGTTTGTGGGAGGTGATCATCCTGTGCCGCTCTCCGACGACGAAGTTGACCAGGTGTTGAATCAGGTCAAGGATAAGGAAGATCATGTTAAACCCAAGATTACGTTCGAGCCGGGTGAGACAGTGAAGATCAACGATGGTCCATTTGTGAATTTCAGCGGGGTCGTCGAAGAGGTCGATCCGGTGAAGGGGAAATTGAAGGTGTCAGTGGCGATCTTTGGTCGTTCGGCGCCGGTCGAATTGGAGTATTGGCAGGTCGAGCGCGAGTAAAGCGGCATCGGCGACCCCCGCGCAACTGGGGAGCGAAGGATTACCATGGCTAAGAAAGCAACAGGCCTAATTAAACTGCAGATTCCGGCAGGACAGGCCAACCCGGCGCCACCGGTGGGCCCGGCGCTCGGACAGCAGGGCGTCAACATCATGGAGTTCTGTAAGGCCTTCAATGCGTCAACGCAGGACCAGGCTGGTATGGTCATTCCGGTGGTGATCACGGTTTACCAGGACAAATCATTTACCTTTGTGACCAAGAGTTCGCCGGCGGCATCGCTCCTGAAAAAGGCGGCGGGGTTGGCCAAGGGGTCTCCCACGCCGAACAAGGAAAAAGTGGGCAAGGTGACGCGCGAACAGGTCTTGGAGATTGTCCGCACGAAGGCCGCAGATTTGAATGCCGCCGACGAAGAGATGGCGGCTCGCATGATTGAGGGCACCGCGCGCAGCATGGGAATTATCGTAGAGGGGTAGGCCTGTTGGTCGACTCGAGGAGTGAATGCAGATGCCGAAACATGGAAAAAAATACCGCGCTGTTAGCGCTGTGGCTCCGAGCGAAGAGCAGTCGCTCGAGGATGCCATTACCTTCTTGAAGGCCAATACCACGGCTGGCTTCGATGAGACCATGGAGATGGGTATACGTGTTGGCATTGACCCCCGCAAATCAGACAACGCCATTCGCGCCTCGGTCTCGTTGCCCCATGGTACAGGGAAGACCGTACGTATCATCGTTTTTGCCGAAGGCGCGGCCGCCGATGCTGCTCGGGAGGCCGGGGCCGATGAGGTGGGTTCGGAGGATCTAATTGAGAAGGTCAAGGGCGGCTGGACTGAGTTTGACGTGGCCATCGCGACACCAGATGCGATGAAAGAAGTGCGCAAACTCGGGCGTGTGCTCGGGCCGCGTGGTCTGATGCCTAATCCCAAAACCGGCACGGTCACGGATGATACGGCCGCCGCCGTGGGGTTGGCCCAGGGCGGCAAGGTGGATTTTCGGATGGACCGTCATGGCAACATCAGTATGCCGTTCGGTAAGAGCTCTTTCGATGTGGCTAGCTTGACAGAGAATGCGGAAAAAGTGGTGGGCGCTGTTCGTGCGGCCAAGCCCGCTGGCGCCAAGGGCATCTACATTAAGAATATTACACTCAGTACGACGATGGGTGTTGGGGTGCGCACAAATCTGCGCGACTGATTGCGGACGTGAGAACTGCGGTTCTCGAGAGCAGGAAGACGGACGATGAGACCTGAAAAAGAGTCAATCATTAACGAGATCACCAGCATCCTGGGGGGTGCCGGGTTTGTGTTCCTGGTGGATTACCGCGGTCTGAAGGTGGAGCAGCTGGCCGAGCTGCGCGCACGGCTGCGGGATCTGGATAGCAGCATGACCATCATGAAGAACACGCTTTTGCGCTGCGCCTCACGCACGCTGGGCGGCGCCGACATGTCGGGTATTTTGAGTGGTCCCACCGCCGTCGTGTGTGGGACGGGCGATGCGAGTCAGACGGCCAAGGTGTTGACGGCATTTATCAGGGAGTCCCGGCTCCCTGTGTTAAAGGGCGGACAGTTGGGGCAGCAGTTGCTGTCAGTGGATGATGTTGAAGCGATTGCCAAGATCCCGTCACGCGAAGTGCTTTATGGGCAGGTCGTGGGTACGATCGCGGCGCCGATGACCCAACTGGTGGGTGTGATGAACCAAAAAGTGTCAAGTCTTCTGTATGTCCTGAAGGCAATTGAAGACAAGAAGAAAGAGGAGAGTGCATAATGGCCGAAGAAGCTGTTGCACAGGAGACGGAAGCTCAGGAGGCAGCACCCGCTGTCGAGAAAGAGCAGAGTAAGTCGAGTGCCCCCGTGGTAGAGGGCAAAATGGCCGAGTTTATTGACTGGATCGAGGGCATTACTGTTCTCGAATTGTCACAGCTCGTAAAGGCCCTTGAAGATCGCCTTGGCGTAAGCGCGTCAGCCCCAATGGCTGTCGCAGCTGCAGCCCCTGGTGCCGGCGGAGACGCGGGTGCGGCGGTTGAAGAGCAGACCGAGTTCACTGTCGTGCTGAAGGAAGTCGGCGGACAGAAGATCGCCGTGATCAAGGAAGTGCGCGCGATTACTGGGCTGGGCCTGAAAGACTCGAAGGATCTCGTCGATGGAGCGCCCAAGCCTGTCAAGGAAGGCGTAACCAAAGAAGAGGCCGAAGAGATGAAGGCCAAGCTCGAAGCCGCTGGCGCCACCGTCGAGGTGAATTAGCGTCGCGTCCCGTCCGCTCCCCTTGGCTGACTGTTTGTGTGCAGCGCGGGGAGACGGTGTTTCCGGCACCGGGGCGGGAATCGAGTATAAAGACAAGCGGAAGCAGACCTGCCGACCGATTCGGACGGGAGGGTCCTGTTTTCCGTTGTCTTGTGTCGGGATAGAGTAGCGTCGGGGAAGCAAACAACATCGAGGTACCGCATGGGCGACAGAGTGAATTTCGGCAAACTTGAAGCCGTCATCGATCCTCCGGATCTTATTGACATTCAGACGCGGTCGTACAGGGACTTTCTGCAGCGAGATGTGGCCGCTGATCAACGAAAGCCACAGGGGTTGGAGGGCGTCTTTAAGGAGGTCTTCCCCATCGAGAGCTATGACGGGCGCTACGTGCTCGACTATGTGCGCTACACGCTTTCAGAGGCCAAGCCCAATGCGCTCGAAGCGCTGGCCGATGGTCAGACCTTTGCGGCACCACTCCATGTCACCTTCCGGCTTAAGGATGGGGACGAGGTCCGCGAGGAGGACGTCTACATGGGCGAAGTGCCGCTCATGACCGATGATGGCGCCTTTGTGGTGAACGGGGCTGAGCGCGTCGTGGTCAGTCAATTGCACCGCTCTCCCGGCATCTGTTCGGAGTCTTCGCTGCACCCCAATGGCTTGACGCTTTATTCCATGCGTATCATTCCCGATCGTGGGTCTTGGATTGAAGTTCAGTTTGACACCTCCGACCTGATCTGGATCTATCTCGACCGCCGTCGTCGCCGTCGTAAATTCCTGGTGTCGACCTTCCTGCGCGCGTTGGGCTACAACAATGACGATGAGCTGCTGGGCCTCTACTATGAGATTCAGAGTCTGGATTTGTCCGAGACCTACGACGAGGACGACTGCGAGAACCTCGTATTCCTTGAAGACATTCTCGATATGGATTCTAAGACGGTTTTGACGCGCCGCTACGCGCCGATCGAGCCGGGCGTGTTGGCCCAGATGCGTGATGCTGGCTTTACGGCTGTCAAGGTGGTGGATGTCTCGTGGGATGACGGAATCTTCCTTAAGAGTGTGCAGTCCGACCAGTCACGCAGCACAGACGACGCCCTGAAGGACATCTATCACCGCCTGCGTCCGGGTGATCCGGCTACCCCATCCAACGCACGCCAGCTGCTGCGTCGCCTCTTCTTTGACGCGCGCCGCTATGATCTTGGTCGCGTCGGTCGCTACAAGATCAATCAAAAGCTGGGCCTGACCGGCAAAGTCGATGATGATTGCCGCGTGCTCGATACGCAGGACGTCATTGAGACGATCCGTCACATGATCAAGGTCCGTCGCGGACAAGAGAGCGTAGACGATATCGACCATCTCGGTAGCCGCCGCGTTCGCACGATTGGTGAGCTTCTGGAGAATCAGTGTCGCGTAGGTCTGGCGCGTACAGAGCGCTTGGTGCGCGAACGTATGACGCTCTACGATCCCAGCAAAGGCGTCCTGACGCCGCAGCGGCTGGTCAACTCCAAGTCGCTTTCGGCAATCGTTCAGGATTTCTTCGGGCGCAGTCAGCTGAGCCAGTTCATGGATCAGACCAACCCACTCTCTGAATTGGCGCACAAACGCCGTCTCAGCGCTCTGGGACCCGGTGGCTTGAGTCGCGAGCGTGCTGGCTTCGAGGTACGCGATGTGCACAGCTCGCACTACGGCCGCATCTGCCCCATTGAGACCCCGGAAGGTCCGAATATTGGTTTGATCTCCTCGCTGGGGATGTATGCCGTTGTCAACGACTTCGGTTTCATTGAGAGTCCCTACCGCAAGGTGGAGAAGGGGCGTGTGACCGATAAGGTGGACTACCTCACGGCCGACCAGGAGGAGCGCTTCGTTATCGCGCAGGCCAACGCGCCTCTCGACGAGAAGAACCGCTTCTCGAATGATCTGGTCTCGGTGCGCTATCGCGCCGACTTCTTGGAAGTCGAGCCGGAGCGGGTCGAGTACATGGATGTATCGCCCAAGCAGGTGGTCAGTATCGCGGCTGGGCTGATTCCCTTCCTCGAGCACGATGACGCCAACCGCGCCCTCATGGGCGCCAACATGATGCGCCAGGCGGTGCCACTGCTCAAGACCGAGCGACCCCTCGTCGCGACCGGGCTGGAGGCTCTTGTGGCGCGCGATTCACGTGTTACAGTGGCGGCGCGTAGCGGCGGCATTGTGGCGGACGTGACGGCCAACAAGGTTGTGGTCTCCAACGATGGCAGCATCCCCAATCGCCGTACGCCCAAAGGTGAATACGAGGAGTATCCCTTACAGAAATTCCGTCGTACCAATGCGGGCACATGCTTCAACCAGAAGCCGATTGTGGCCGTGGGCGACGTGATCGAGCTGGGCACGATCCTGGCGGATGGCCCCGCAACCTCTGAAGGCGAAGTGGCTCTGGGTAAGAATCTGACCGTGGCGTTCATGCCGTGGTGCGGGTACAACTTCGAGGACGCTATCCTGATTAGCGAGCGCGTGGTGAAGGAGGATGTCTTCACCTCGGTCCATATTCAAGAATTCGAAATCGGGGCACGCGACACCAAGCTGGGACCAGAAGAGATTACGCGCGACATTCCAAATGTGGGCGAGGAAGCCCTCAAGAATCTAGGCGTAGATGGGGTCATTCGGCCCGGCGCCGAGGTAAATCCGGGCGATATCCTCGTGGGTAAAATCACACCCAAGAGCGAGACTGAGCTGGCGCCGGAGGAGCGTCTCCTGCGGGCGATCTTTGGTGAGAAGGCGGCCGAGGTGCGTGACACATCGTTGACGGTGCCCAGTGGCACGCACGGGATCGTGATGGATGTCAAGGTGTCGTCCCAGAAGCAGACCAAGAAAGCCGACAGCACCGCCAATGATCGAAAGAAAAGTCTTCGCTCGATGGAAGATGACTTCAAGCATCAGCGTCAGGGTCTGATTGATGACCTTACCGAGGCGCTCAGCAACGTCCTGTTGGGAGAGAAGATTCCGCTGGATGTGGTGGATGCCGAGGCCGGTGAGATCATCATTCCGGCCAACCGCAAGATCACCAAGACGCTGCTACGCAAACTGGCCAATCGCTTCGAGCATGTTCAGATCGAGAGCAGCCCGGTCCAGATCAAGATCGATGAGATCATTGACGACTATCGGCCCAAGTTCTCCGAGTTGGCCTCGCAACATGAGCGCTCGCTGGATCGTATTCAGAGCGGCGACGAGGTGGACGCTGGGATCATCAAGCAGGTGCGCGTTTATGTCGCCACCAAGAAGAAGCTGGCGGTGGGCGACAAACTGGCCGGCCGTCACGGTAACAAGGGCGTCGTATCTCTCATTCTTCCGGAATGTGAGATGCCGTTCCTGCCGGACGGAACCCCGGTCGACATCGTCCTCAATCCGTTGGGCGTTCCGTCCCGCATGAATCTTGGGCAGGTCCTCGAGACGCACATGGGGGCGGCCTGCAAAGCGCTCGGCATCCATTGCATGACGCCGATCTTCGACGGTATTTCCGAGGCACGCATCTTCGCCATGCTCGGCGAGGCCGGTCTACCGCAGGATGGCAAGACCTTGCTCTACGATGGTCGTACGGGCGAGGCGTTCGATCAGCGCGTCGTGGTGGGTCAGATCTACATGCTGAAATTGCACCATTTGGTGTCGGACAAGATTCACGCCCGCGCCGTGGGTCCCTATTCGCTCGTGACGCAGCAACCGCTGGGCGGCAAGGCCCAGTACGGTGGCCAGCGTATGGGCGAAATGGAAGTGTGGGCGTTGGAGGCCTATGGCGTGGCTTATGCGCTGCAGGAACTATTGACGGTGAAGAGCGACGACGTAGCGGGCCGAACCCGGATCTACGAGTCGATCGTGAAGGGTGAAAACTCATTGGAAGCCGGGGTGCCGGAATCCTTCAGCGTGTTGATCAACGAACTACGCGGCCTATGCCTTGACGTAGAGACGATCAGAAAAGAAGAGTCCGACAGAATTCTTTAAGGCCGACGGTAGGAGTCAAAACATGAGTCATTACGCAGCCAGAGAAGTGATGGGATTGACGGAGTACGACGCGTTTGACGCGGTTGGTATTAAGTTGGCCGCACCGGAGACGGTTCGTTCCTGGAGTCAAGGTGAAGTCAAGAACCCTGAAACGATCAACTATCGGACCTATAAGCCGGAACGCGGCGGTCTGTTCTGTGAGCGTATTTTTGGTCCGACGCGCGATTGGGAGTGTAGTTGCGGCAAGTACAAGCGGATCAAGCACAAGGGCGTGATCTGTGACCGCTGTGGTGTTGAGGTTACGGTGTCGCGTGTACGTCGTGAACGTATGGCTCACATTGAATTGGCCGTGCCGGTCTCGCACATCTGGTTTTTCAAGTGTACCCCCAGTCGCATAGGGCTGATGCTGGACATGACGGCCACCAACCTGGAGCGGGTACTCTACTACGAAGACTATCTCGTTGTGGACCCGGGTGACACACCGCTCAAGGATCGGCAGCTCCTGACCGAACTGGAATATCGCGATGCCCAGGACAAGTACGGCACCAATTTCCAGGCGGGTATGGGGGCTGAGGCCATCCGTGAAGCGCTGCGTAAGGTGAATCTGGATGAGCTGATGGAAGAGCTCGAAGAGGCGATCGAAAAAACACGTAGCAAGCAGACGCGCAAGAAGCTTTCCAAGCGCATGAAGTCGGTGGAAGGGTTTCGCAGCAGCGAAACCCGTCCCGAATGGATGATTCTGGACGTGCTCCCTGTGATTCCGCCTGAGCTGCGTCCGCTCGTGCCGCTCGAGGGGGGCCGCTTTGCGACATCCGACTTGAACGATCTCTATCGCCGCGTGATCAACCGCAACAACCGATTGAAGAACCTGCAGCAGCTCAAGACACCGGATGTCATTATCCGTAACGAGAAGCGGATGTTGCAGGAGGCTGTCGACGCGGTGTTCGACAATGGCCGCCATGGCCGAGCCGTCACCGGCGCGGGCAACCGTCCGCTCAAGTCGTTGAGCGATATGCTGCGTGGTAAGGGCGGCCGTTTCCGTCAGAACCTGCTGGGTAAGCGCGTCGACTACTCCGGTCGCTCTGTCATTGTCGTCGGTCCCGAGCTCAGGCTCAATCAGTGCGGCCTGCCCAAGCAGATGGCCCTGGTCCTGTTCGAGCCCTTTATGATTCGCCGACTCAAGGAGCTGGGTGTCGTGCACACCGTCCGTAGCGCCAAGAAATTAATCGAGAAGCAGACCGACGAGGTGTGGGATATCCTCGAAGAGGTCACGCGTGACAAAACGGTCATGCTTAACCGCGCCCCGACCTTGCATCGTCTCAGCGTGCAGTCGTTCGAGCCGGTCCTGGTTGAAGGTGCCGCGATCCGCATTCACCCCCTCGTCTGTACGGCCTTTAACGCCGACTTTGACGGCGACCAGATGGCGGTGCATGTGCCGCTTTCGATTGAGGCGCAGCTTGAATCCCGCCTGCTCATGATGTCGAGCAATAGCATCTTCTCGCCCTCGAGTGGTAAGTCGATCATGACCCCGACGCAAGATATTGCGTTGGGCATTTACTATTTGACCTCGCTCAGTCAGCAGGATCGCCTGGCCTCATTCGCCCGCAAGGATCCGGACAAGATTGAACACTTGCCCATCTTTGGCGATGAGATGGAAGTGCGTATCGCTTATGAGGATCGTGCGGTCAAGACCCACACTCGCATTCGTCTGCGTAACCCGGACTTTGGGAAAGACACCTATGTAGGCGTCAAGGAGCCGCGCGTGATTGAGACGACGGTCGGTCGCGTCTTTTTCAGCGAAATCTGGCCGGACGAGACCGGGTTCGTCAACAAGGTCGTCAACAAGTCGATGCTGGGCGACCTGATCTGGAACTGCCACAAGGTGGCGGGTCACAAGCGCACCGTTTTGACCCTGGATGAGCTGAAGCGGCTCGGATTTGAGCATGCGACGCTGGCTGGCGTGTCGATCGGTATGGTTGATCTTATCGTGCCGGATGAGAAACAGCCCATGATCACCGGTGCCCGTAAGCAGGTCAGCCAAGTGCAGAGCCAGTACAAGCAGGGCGTGATTACCGACGGTGAGCGCTACAACAAGATTGTCGATATCTGGACGCATACCACGGACGAAATATCGAACGCCATGTATCGTGCGATTGAAGAGAACGCGATCGAGCATCAGCGCGATATCGATGAGATCAACCCGGTCTATATGATGGTCGACTCTAAGGCCCGTGGTAGCCGTCAGCAGATTCGTCAGCTGGCGGGTATGCGCGGACTGATGGCTAAGCCGTCCGGTGAGATTATTGAACGGCCGATTGTATCCAATTTCCGCGAAGGACTGACGGTCTTGGAGTATTTCATCAGTACGCACGGTGCTCGTAAGGGGCTGGCGGATACGGCTTTGAAGACGGCCGACGCCGGCTATTTGACACGTAAGCTGGTGGACGTCTCGCAGGATGTCATTATTGTTGAGCAGGACTGCAACACGGTCAACGGTATCGAGGTCTCTGGAATCACCGAGGGTGATGAGGAGCTGGTCACCCTCTCGACGCGGATCCTGGGGCGCACCGTTCTGAATGAGATCAAGCATCCCATCTCCGGGGCGGTGCTGGTGCCTATGGGCGGCCAGTTGGATGAGGAGAAGTGCGCGCTGATCCAGGAGTCGGGGTTGGAGATAATCCGCATCCGCAGCGTCCTGACGTGCGAGTCGCGGCGCGGCATTTGTGCGCGCTGTTACGGGCGAGACCTGGCCACTGGCCGCATGGTGGAGGTCGGCAATGCGGTTGGAATTATCGCGGCGCAGTCGATCGGTGAGCCGGGCACGCAGCTGACGATGCGTACGTTCCATATCGGTGGTACGGCTAGCTCCGTCTTCAAGCAGCCCGAAGTGAGCGCTAAGCATTCCGGTTTGGTGCGCTATCACGATCTGCGCGTGGTACGCAACGAGGATGGCGACAACGTGGTCTTGAACAAGAATGGCGCGATCAGTGTTCATGACGAGAGCGGCCATGAGATGGAGCGTTATACGACCGCCATGGGCGCCGTGGTGGCGCACGAAGACGGTGGCACAGTCGCCAAGGGTGATGTGCTGGCCAAGTGGGACCCGTACAGTGTTCCTGTGTTGGCTGAGCAAGATGGTCTCGTCAGCTTCCACGATTTCGTTGAAAACGTCTCGGTCAAGAAAGATGTCGATGAGCAGACCGGTCTGCGTGGCACGGTTGTGTTGGAGACCAAGGAGGATCTGCACCCGCAGATCATCATCCGTCGGGCCGACGACAATGAAGTGCTTGGTTTCTACAGCATTCCGGCCGGTGCGCACGTCATGGTGAAAGAGCGTCAAGCGGTCAAGCCGGGTCAGTTACTGGCCAAGACGCCTCGTAAGGAGTCCAAGACCAAGGATATTACGGGTGGTCTGCCGCGTGTCGCGGAGCTCTTCGAGGCGCGTCATCCCAAGGACGCCGCTGAGATCGCCAAGATTGAAGGTGTGGTGGACTTCGGACCTAACCAGCGCGGTAAGCGCTGCTTAATCATTCGCGACGACGCCACGGGTGCCGTGGAAGAGCATCTGATTCCCATGGGCAAGCACATCGTTGTCTTCCGTGGTGATCGTGTTAAGAAGGGGCAGCAGCTCACGGAAGGCCCGATTGTTCCGCAGGAGATCCTCGAGGTCTGTGGGCCTCAGGAGCTGCAGGAGTACCTCGTTAACGAAGTGCAGCAGGTCTATCGTCTACAGGGCGTTGAAATCAACGACAAGCACATCGAGATCATTGTCCGCCAGATGTTGCGCAAGGTGCGCATCGTAAACCCGGGTGACACCGAGTTCCTGTGGGGCGAGCAGGTCATGAAGCAGCGGTTCCTGGAGGTCAACGAGCAGGCCATGGCTGAGGGCAAGCGCCCGGCCGAGGCCACACCGGCTCTGTTGGGCATCACCAAGGCCTCCCTCGAGACGGACAGCTTCATTTCGGCGGCCTCCTTCCAGGATACCACACGCGTGCTGACCGATGCCGCGACGCTGGGCCGTGTGGACAACCTCAAGGGGTTCAAAGAGAATGTAATCATGGGGCACTTGATTCCGGGTGGAACCGGATTCCCGATGCACCGCAATATTAAACTGGTGCCGTTGGTCGAGCCGCTTTCCGAAGAGGAATTTGAGGCCCCGGCCGACGAGGCGACGAAAAAATTGCAGGAACTGCTAGGATGAGCTTGAGTTGGCCTGCGCGATTCTGCTAGCATGCCACCTTTTGCGCCTCCACGGGGGAAGAGAACTATGCCCACTATCAATCAGTTAGTAAGAAAAGGCCGCAAGGCCACGCCGCGAAAGAGCAAGTCACCGGCTTTGGTCTCGTGCCCCCAACGCCGTGGCGTTTGTCTCGCGGTCATGACGCGTACGCCCAAGAAGCCGAACTCCGCTCTGCGGAAAGTGGCTCGTGTGCGACTGACCAGCGGCTTTGAGGTGTCGGCCTATATTCCTGGTGAGGGGCATAACCTGCAGGAGCACAGCGTCGTCTTGGTGCGTGGCGGCCGGGTATCGGATTTGCCGGGTGTGCGCTATCATATCGTGCGCGGTGCGTTAGATTGTCTGGGTGTGGAAGGTCGGAAACGCGGTCGTTCGAAATACGGCGTGAAGCGGATCAAATAGAGCGATGAGCTTCCGGGTGACCGGATGAGGAGAAAGATACGTCATGGCTAGAAGACGTAAAGCAGTTCGAAAAACGTTGGCCCCCGACCCCACGTACAATAGTGAGTTGGTGTCCAAGGTGATCAACTTTACGATGCGCTGCGGTAAGAAATCGACCGCCGAGCGTATCGTCTACGGTGCCCTGGGGATGATTGCGGAAAAGAAGACCGACGATCCGATCGAGGTATTGATCAAGGCGATTGACAATATGAAGCCGCGCGTGGAGGTCAAATCCCGGCGTGTCGGTGGAACGACCTATCAGGTGCCGGTCGAGATCAATCGCGACCGTCAGCTGGCTCTGGCCTTGCGTTGGATGCTTGCGGCCTCGAAGGCGCGGCGCGGCGTAACGATGGGCAAGGCCATGGCACTGGAGTTGATGGATGCGTTTGACGGCCAGGGTGCCGTGATACGTAAGCGGGATGATACGCACCGTATGGCGCAGGCCAATAAGGCGTTCGCGCATTACGCGTGGTAGCATACTTTCAGGCGCTGTGGGTCGGCGTGACTTTCGAGTCAAGATGGGCACCCCTTAAGGTGATGGGTTACTAATGGTAGCGGTTTTGGAACAGAAAAAGACAAGTAAGGCATCTGCACGCTTCGCAGCCAGCGAAGCTGTCGACCGCCTGCGACCGCTCTGTCAAGTGCGCAACATCGGCATCATTGCTCATATTGATGCAGGCAAGACCACTACCACTGAGCGGATGCTCTATTACGCCGGCACGGTCCATAAGATCGGTGAAGTCCATGAGGGGACGACCGTCATGGATTGGATGGCGCAGGAGCGCGAGCGCGGCATTACGATTACCAGCGCGGCGACGACCTGTTTCTGGCGTGATCACCAGATCAATGTGATTGACACGCCGGGGCACGTGGACTTCACCGTTGAGGTGGAGCGTTCGCTGCGCGTGTTGGACGGTGCCGTGGGTGTCTTTTGTGCGGTCGGCGGGGTGCAGCCGCAGTCCGAAACCGTATGGCGTCAGTCCAATCGCTACCATGTTCCGCGTGTTGCCTTTGTCAACAAGATGGATCGTATGGGGGCTGATTTTAGTCGTGTCGTGGCCGATATGCGCACTCGGCTGGGCTCGAATGCCGTGCCGGTGCAGCTCCCCATCGGAGCCGAAGACAACTTTGAGGGGGTTATTGACCTGATTGCCATGCGCGCAATGGGCTATGACGTGGCCAGTCTGGGTGCCGAAGTGTCGCAATACCCCATTCCTGCTGAGCATGCCGCTGAGGCCGAAAAGGCGCGCGCCGAGCTCGTCGAGGCCGTGGCCGAGAAGGATGAGGCGCTGCTTGAGGCCTACATGGAGGACGCGGATGTAGCGCCCGAGGTTCTGAAAGCCGGCATACGTCGGCTCGTGATTAACGGCAGCCTGGTGCCTGTGTTGTGTGGCTCTTCGTTGCGCAACAAGGGTGTTCAGCAGCTATTGGATGCCGTTGTTGATTTTCTTCCCTCGCCGCTGGATGTGCCCGCGATCGAGGGCCTGAACCCTCGCACAGGCGATACGGAGCAGCGCGCGGCGGATGACAGCGGTCCTTTTAGCGCATTGGCCTTCAAGCTGGCCTCCGATTCCTATATAGGCCGTCTCGCCTTCATACGGATCTATTCCGGCCACATTAGCAAGGGCCAGAACGTTTTCAACCCTCGTACAGGCAAGCGGGAACGAATTTTGCGCCTGATTCGTTTGCACGCTAATGATCGCACCGAGGTTGACCGCCTCTATTCGGGCGAGATTGGTGCTGTGGTTGGACTCAAGAATGCCACGACTGGCGATACCCTGTGCGCCGAGAACGCTCCCATAGAATTGATTCGAATCCGCTTCCCTGAGCCGGTCATGTTCATGGCGATTGAGCCGAAGAGTCGCGCCGACAAGGACAAGCTCGATGGGGCGTTGGCTGCCATGGCCGCCGAGGACCCGACCTGCATCGTGCGGACCGACGCGGAGACCGGTCAGACGATCCTAAGCGGTATGGGCGAGCTGCATCTCGAGATTTTGAAGGACCGCATGGATCGCGAGTATAGCGTCGTGACCAACAGCGGTAAACCGATGGTGGCCTACTATGAGACCATCACGGGTAGCGCCACGGCCGAGCATCTCTTTGATCGGGAGTTCGGTGGCAACCGCCATTTTGCGAAGGTGGTCCTTGAGGTCAGTCACACCCCACGCGGTTCCGGTACGGAGATTGATGTCTCGGTCTCCGACAACGTCATTCCCTCAGAATTTAAAGTGGCGGTGCGTGACGGCATTACGGACGGCATCATGACCGGCATCCTGGCACGCTATCCGCTGACCGATCTACGTGTACGGGTTTTGTCGGGCGCTTTCGACAGCGAGAGTTCCTCTGACGTGGCTTTTCGCACGGCGGCCGTGATGGCGTTTCGTGAGGCCGTCATGGCGGCGGGTCCCCAGTTTCTCGAGCCCATCATGGCGGTCGAGGTGGTCACCCCGGCGGAGGCGATGGGGGATATCCTCTCCGACATCAGCGCCCGTCGCGGCCGAGTGACCAGCATGGATGCTGTGGGCGATATGCAGGTCATCAAGGCGGCGGTGCCGTTGGCTGAGCTTTTTGGCTATTCAACGGCGGTACGTTCCTTGTCACGTGGTCGCGCAAGCTACACCATGGAACCAGAACATTTTGCGGTGGCTCCGGCCAATCTGAGAGAACAGTTGATTAATCGATAATGGCGAGCCGGCCGGACGAGGCAAGCAAGGGAGAAGCATGCAGGGTCAATGCATAAGAATTAAATTACAGGGCTACGATCACAGTGTCTTGGACCAGGCGGTTAAAGACATTATCGAGACGGCCCGGGGAACAGGAGCGCAGGTTGTAGGACCGACGCCACTGCCGACACGTATCGAGCGGTACACTGTTAACCGTAGCCCGCACGTAGACAAGAAGTCGATGGACCAGTTCGAGGTGCGTACGCACAAGCGTTTGCTGGACATCGTGGAGCCGACCGCAAAAACGGTGGACGAGCTGAAGAAGCTCAATCTGCCAGCGGGTGTAGACATAACCATCAAGATCTGAGTGAGCAACATGCAAGCGTTGATTGGACAAAAATTAGGAATGACGCAGGTCTACGATCAGGCTGGCCATCGGGTCGCCGTGACCGTGTTGGCGGTCGGGCCCTGCCCGGTCGTGCAGCGTAAGACTACGGAGCGGGATGGCTACGAAGCCGTGCAGCTTGGGTTTGGCGAGACCACGGAGCGCAGAACCTCCAAGCCGCATGCGGCCCGGTTCACCAAGCAGGGCCTGGTACCTTGTCGGCATCTAAGCGAGTTCCGTGTTACAGCCGACGAGGAGTTGAAGGCCGGGGACACGGTCGGGGCTTCTGTTTTCGAGGGCGTCGAGTACGTCGATGTCAAGGGCGTCACCAAAGGTCAAGGGTTTGCGGGTGTTGTCAAGCGCCACGGTATGCGGGGCGGGCGAATGACGCATGGTGGCCACTCGAAACGACGTGTCGGTTCCATTGGTCAGTGCTCCTATCCGGCGCGTGTGGCCAAGGGGCAGCGGATGCCTGGACATATGGGCAACGTGACGATCACTACCCAGAATCTAAGAGTGGTGGAAGTTCGGGGCGAGGACAACGTGTTGCTCGTGCGTGGCGCGGTCCCGGGTCCCACAGGCTCGATCATCACCGTGCGCAAGGCGCTGAAGAAGGGCGCCGCTGCCGGAGGTAAAGGCAAATGAGTAAAGTGCGGATGTGTGATGCGAAGGGGGCTGACCTTCCCGAAGTTGATTTTCCTGAGGCCTTGATTGAATTGGCTCAAGGCGAACAGGCGGTTCACGAGTCGGTCGTGCGCTATCAGGCGCGGCGACGCGCCGGAACGGCGTCGACGCTGTCGAAGGGGGAGGTCTCCGGTAGCGGAGCCAAGCCATGGAAGCAGAAGGGCACCGGTCGTGCCCGAGCCGGGTATAAGCAGTCGCCGGTATGGCGTGGCGGTGCGGTGGCCTTCGGCCCCAGGCCGCGTCAGTATGGCGGCAAGATCAACCGCAAAGTCTCGCGTCTCGCGTTTCAGCGCGCCTTCAGCGAAGCGGTCAACGACGGTCAGGTGCTGGTCGTGGATGATATCGCTGTGACGAGTGGGCGTACCAAAGATTTTCTGGCGTTCCTGGCGGCGATCAAGGTCACGGCCCCGGCTTTGGTCGTGATGGATCGCCTGACGCCTGAACTGGTGAAGGCCTCTGACAATGTAGAGCGTGTGGAGGTCACCTCGGCCGAGAGTGTCAATGTTTACCAGGTCTTGCGCTACCCCCAGATTGTGATTAGCAAGGCAGGGCTGGATGCGCTTCAGAGTCGCTTGACTCCGCGTCGAGCGGCCACGGGAGAGTCGGCATGAAGCATGCAGATACGATTATCAAAGAGATCCAGTTGACCGAGAAGGGTACGGCCCAGACGGAAATTGGAAACAAGTATTTCTTCAGCGTCGATTGCCGGGCCAATAAACCGGAGATCAAGAAGGCTGTTGAGGCGCTGTTCAGTGTCACGGTGAAATCGGTCAACACGATGCGCTACGAAGGCAAGCGCAAGCGTGAGCGCACGGTGCGGTATGGTAAGCGTCCCGACTGGAAGCGTGCGATTGTCACCCTGCAAGAAGGAAGCCGGATTGACCTCGCCTAAGGTGCGGGCGGTCTGCGGGATGGAGAGTAGAACATGGCTTTAAGAGAATATAAACCTACGTCACCTGGACGCCGGTTCATGACGGTCTCCACATACGAGGAGATCACCAAGACCACGCCTGAGAAGGCGTTGTCCAAGGGGAAGAAGCGTGGTTCGGGGCGCAACTCAGCCGGGCGCATTACCGTGCGCCATCGTGGCGGTGGTGCCAAGCGCCGTTTTCGCGAGATCGATTTTCGCCGTGAGAAGCTCGGTGTGCCGGCACGCGTGGCCGCGATTGAGTACGATCCGAACCGCTCTGCCAACATTGCGCTGTTGCACTATGTGGATGGAGAAAAGCGCTACATCTTGGCTCCGGCCGGTTTGAAGGTGGACGCCATGTTGATGTCAGGCCCGGACGCTGACCCGATTATCGGCAATGCGCTGCCCCTTGAGAAGGTGCCTTTGGGGCTTACGGTCCATAATCTTGAGCTCGAGCCTGGTCGCGGGGGCCGAATGGTTCGTAGCGCGGGTGCGGGTGCACAGCTCATGGCGCGCGAAGGCAAATTTGCCCAGATGAAGCTGCCCTCGGGTGAGATTCGTCTGATCAATGTAAAGTGCATGGCTACGATTGGTCCGGTGGGCAACTCGGAGCATGGCAGCGTGGTGGACGGCAAAGCCGGCCGGGCACGCTGGCGTGGCCGCCGTCCCACCGTTCGCGGTGTGGCGATGAACCCGGTCGACCATCCCATGGGTGGTGGTGAAGGGCGCACATCCGGTGGCGGTCATCCTGTCTCCCCGTGGGGGCAACTCGCCAAGGGCGGCAAGACAAGATCGCGTCGCAAGACATCAAGCAAGTTTATTGTTAAGCGGAGAAAGTAGACATGGCTCGTTCAATTAAGAAGGGACCTTGCGTCGAGGCCAAGCTGGTCACGAAAGTGGAGCGGATGAACCGGTCTGGCGACCGGCGGCCGATCAAGACGTGGTCACGGCGCTCGATGATTGTGCCTGAGTTTGTGGGGCACACGTTTGCGATTCACAATGGCAGGCAGCACATCTCAATTTTTGTGACGGATAACATGGTGGGGCACAAGTTGGGCGAGTTCGCCCCAACGCGGACGTTCCGCCGTCACGGTTCACATACCGATAAGACGAAGGCGTTGAAGTAGACGCCGTAGCGTCAGGAAGCGGATAGGAATCATGGAAGTTATAGCGATAACCAAGTTTGCTCGGCTCTCGCCGCTCAAGGCAAGGGATCTTGCCCGCAAGGTGCAGGGCCTCTCCGTCGCCGATGCCTTGAGGGTGACGGACTTCAGTCCGCGCAAGGCCGCTGCACTGATTGGAAAGACATTGAAGTCGGCCATAGCCAATGCGGAAAACAATGCGCATCTCGCCGTGGACGAATTGGTCGTTAAAGAAGCCGTGGTGCAGGAAGGTCCGCGTATGAAGCGCTACTGGTCGCGGGCACGTGGAAGTATGCGTCCGGTATTGAAGCGGATGTGTCATATCAGGATCGTCCTCACGGACGGGCAGGAGTCCGACGCAGCGTAGTCGGCGGGAAAGGGAGCAACGTTTTGGGCCAGAAGACAAATCCAATCGGGCTACGGATCGCAGTTGACAAGGACTGGCGCTCGCGCTGGTTCAGTCCCAAGAAAGAATTTGGGAACCTCTTGAACGAGGACATGAAGATTCGGGAGCTGGTCAAGAAGCGCCTGGAGAATGCCGCCGTGGCACAGGTACGTATTGAGCGCTATGCCAACCGCGTACGCGTCAACATCTTCACCGCCCGACCCGGCATTGTGATCGGGCG
Source organism: Lentisphaerota bacterium (assembly GCA_013203785.1). Lineage (GTDB taxonomy): Bacteria > Verrucomicrobiota > Kiritimatiellia > UBA8416 > JABMPJ01 > JABMPJ01. Next base: position 19,535 of record JABMPJ010000189.1, read on the forward strand.
CAAGGGACAAGATATTGAGCGCATTCGGACGGAACTGGCGGGGATCACTGGCAAAGAGATCTACATTGAGATCCAGGAGATCCGTGACGCTGACACAAATGCACAGCTGGTTGCCGAGAACATTGCCATGCAGATGGCGCGTCGTGTCTCATTCCGTCGGGCGATGAAGCGATCCATCAAGCTGGCTATGGATCTCGGGGTCGAAGGAATCAAGATTCGCGTCAGCGGTCGTCTTGGTGGTTCAGAGTTGTCGCGGGTGGAGTGGTACAAGGAGGGGCGCATCCCTCTGCACACCCTGCGTGCCAATATTGATTATGGATTTGCGGAATCCCCAACCACGGCCGGTCTGATCGGCGTAAAGGTATGGATTTGCAAGAAGGACGAAGCGCAGGCCGCGTAGCGTCGAAGGGAGCATGTAGACTATGCCACTGATGCCAAAAAGAGTGAAGCACCGCAAGGTGCAGCGCGGCAGCCGCAAGGGTATTGCGACGCGCGGCACTGAGTTGTCCTTCGGCGAGTACGGGATTAAGGCGATGGGCCGCGGATGGATCAAGAGCACGCAGATTGAATCGTGCCGTATCGCGATCAATCGTCGCATGAAGCGCCGCGGTCGCCTGTGGATCCGGATTTTCCCCGACAAGCCTGTGACCCAGAAGCCGGTCGAGGTCCGCATGGGTAAAGGTAAGGGTAACCCCGAATTTTGGGTCGCCGTCGTTCGGCCGGGCATGATGCTCTTCGAAGTGGGCGGTGTAACGGAGCAGATTGCGCGGGAGGCCCTGCGCCTGGCCGACGCTAAGCTCGGTATCCGCACCCGATTCATAACACGCGAGCACTAAGCCGCAAGGTAAGGCAGAGACCATGTCAATAAAAGCAAGTAGCTTAAGGGAGCAGACGGATGAAGAGCTGCTCAACCTGATCGACGAGACGCGCACTGAGTTGGCCAGCGTACGCATGATGCAGCGTGTCGGTGACGGCTCACAGCAGCCCCTCAAAATGAGGACGCTGCGGCGGGATATCGCCCGAATTAAGACGGTAATGCAGGATCGGATCAACCAGGCCTGATGGCGGGTCGGCATGGTGTGGGTGGGGATTGAGATATGACGGAAAAAACAGAGAATCAGGCGAGCAAGCGTAAGCAGCGTAGCGGAGCCGTGGTCAGTATTAGCGGTGAGAAGTCGGTCGTCGTGCGTGTAGATACACGTCGTCGGCACCCGCTGTACGAGAAAGTAGTCAACACCCACCGCAAGTATCATGCGCATGACGAGGCGGGCACGGCTAAGGTTGGCGACAAAGTGCAGATCGAAGAGTCGCGTCCTTACAGCAAAATGAAGCGCTGGCGCGTGATTGAGATTAAGGCCGCGCAAGCGGTTGTCTGAGGGGCGCCCCTCGAGGGCGAAGGGAGTTAGGCCGTGATTCAAGAAGAGACTGATTTGGTAGTGGCTGACAACACGGGGGCCAAACGTGTGCGCTGTTTCCGTGTTTTGGGGCAGCGCAAGCGTTACGCCGGCGTGGGTGATATCATTAAGGTGGCGGTCAAGGAGGCTCAGCCGCACGGTATTATCAAGAAGGGGCAGGTCTGTGACGCGCTGATTGTGAGGACGAAGCATCCGATCCATCGGGCCGACGGATCGCACCTGCGCTTCGACAACAACGCTGTGGTTATTGTCGACGACAAGAAAAATCCGATCGGGTCCCGTATATTCGGGCCGGTGGCGAGGGAGTTGCGCGACAAGAACTATATGAAGATCATTTCGCTGGCGCCTGAGGTGCTCTGAGGTCCGGGGGTTCAAGACTTCAGATTTAGAATGTTGGATCGTGATGGAGGGTTGATGGCGTGAGTATACCGCGCATAAAGAAGGGCGACACGGTCGCCGCGATTGCAGGCGTAAATGCTGGCAAATCAGGCAAGGTGCTGCAGGTCGTTCCTGCCAAGGGACGTGTCCTCGTAGAGGGCGTGAACCTGGGCAAGAAGACGTTGCGCAAAACGCAGGACACGCCGCAGGGCGGGATCGTAGAAAAAGAAAAGCCGATGGCGCTTTCGAACGTGTTGTTGTACTGCCCCGAATGCAAAAAGGGTGTACGGACCGGTCGGGCACAGGATGGCGAACGGCGTACCCGTAAGTGTAAGAGCTGCGGTCACGCATTTGACAGTTGAGGTCAACCATGTCGACGTTGAAAGAACGATATAATACGGAAGCTCTTCCCGCGCTCAAAGAGACGCTGGGCATGGCGAACTCGATGCAGCTGCCCAGGCTGAGCAAGGTCGTCGTGAACATGGGGCTGGGGATCGTGGATAAGGATGCGCTCAAATCGCGTGCCGAGGAATTGGCCGCCATTACCGGGCAGCGACCCGTGATGACGCGTGCCCGTCTGAGCATCTCGAATTTTAAATTGCGCGAAGGCATGACGATTGGTGCCAAAGTGACGCTGCGAGGCAAGCGCATGTTTGAGTTTGTGGATCGCCTGATGAACGTGGCTCTGCCGCGTATTCGCGACTTCCGCGGCGTGCCGGCCGATGCCTTTGATGGCAAAGGCAACTACACTCTGGGACTAAAGGATCAGATGATCTTTCCCGAGATTGATCCGGACAAGGTGAGTGCCACGCAGGGCATGAACATAACCATCGTGACAACGACGGACAGCAATCAGGAGGCCTTCGAGCTATTGAAACTCCTGGGCATGCCGTTCGCGACGAAGAAAGACTAAGGAGTTCAAATTGGCTAAGACATCCCTTATCGTCAAGGCAGCGCGCAAGCCGAAGTTTGCGGTGCGGGGCTATCATCGTTGCGTCCGCTGTGGTCGTCCGCGTGCATTCATGCGGAAGTTCAAGCTCTGCCGTCTCTGTTTCAGGGAGCTGGCCTCATCGGGCCTGATTCCAGGTGTAACCAAGGCGAGCTGGTAGGGTGGTCTGTGCTTCGAGTGTGAGGCCTTGGCCCGTAGATTTATGAAGGAGAGAGTATGAGTTGGTCGGATCCCATAGCCGATATGTTGACACGTGTTCGCAACGCCCAAAAGGCGGGCCACGAAACGGTCGAGATGCCGTTTTCACGCCTCAAGGGTGAAGTCGCCGGAGTCATGAAGCGCGAGGGCTTCATTGCCGATTACGCTGTCGAAGGCGCCACGGCGAAGAAAAGTCTTAAAATGGTTTTAAAGTACACCGAAGAGCGTGAGCCGGTCATTCGTGGTCTCAAGCGCGAGAGTCGGCCCGGGCTGCGTCACTATGTGGCCGCGGCCAAGGTGCCGCGCGTGCTGGGCGGTCAGGGCGTGGCCGTGCTGAGCACCTCGTCGGGCGTGTTGACGGATCAGGAGGCCCGCGGTCGCGGCGTCGGTGGTGAGGTGTTGTGCACCATCTGGTGACGATGGCTGGAGCTGAGGAGTAGACGATGTCAAGGATAGGACAGAGACCCATTGAGATTCCCGCCGGCGTGGAGGTGCGCGTCGAGGGCGGGCAGGCGATTGCCAAAGGGCCGAAGGGCGAGTTGTGTGTGACGATACCCGATGGCATTGCGGCCAGTCTTGACGGCGGCCTGATGATGGTGACTCGTGCCGATGATGACCGTCGGCAGAGGAGTCTACATGGGCTGGTTCGCACCCTGATTGCCAACGCGGTTGAGGGCGTGGCAAAGGGGTATGAGAAGCAGCTCGTGATTACCGGTGTCGGCTTCCGTGCCTCCGTAAGTGGGCAGACGCTGAACATGCTGGTCGGTTTCTCGAGTCCCGTGCTCTATACGGCACCGGACGGCATCATTTTGGCGGTGAATGACCCGGGAACGATGATCACGGTCAGTGGACCAGATAAACAACAGGTAGGTGAATCCGCGGCACGTATTCGTGGATTCCGTCCGGCCGAGCCCTATAAGGGCAAGGGTGTTCAGTATAAGGGCGAGCGTGTCCGGCGTAAGGTCGGCAAGACGGTTGCGTAAGGAAATTGAGCGATGCAGCTTAAGAGTAGAAGTGATTTTCGAGTGGCCCGGCACCGTCGTGTCCGGCGCAAGATTAGCGGCACGTCGGCGCGTCCACGGATGGCCGTCTTCAAGTCAGGCACGAGCCTGCAGGTCCAGCTGATCGACGACGAGCAGGGCGTCACGCTTGCCGCGGCCCGCACGGCCAGAGCCAAGAATGTGGCGGCAGCAGCCGAACTGGGGCGCTCGATTGCCGAGCAGGCCAAGGCTAAGGATATTGAGCTGGTCGTGGTTGACCGTGGAGGATTCCGGTTTCACGGGCGCATTAAGGCGATCGTGGACGCCGCCGTCGAGGCGGGACTATCGATCGGCAAGACGGCCGAGCCGGCGCAGGAAGCCAGCAGAGAGGACAACGACGCGTGAAGCCAAAATGGAAAGATGAGGATAAGCAGCCTGAATTCGACGAGCGCGTCGTCTTCGTCAACCGCTGCTCCAAGGTGGTTAAGGGCGGACGCCGCTTTAGCTTCAGTGCCGTGGTGGTCGTGGGCAACCGCGATGGCTTGGTGGGCTACGGGTTTGGCAAGGCCAACGAAGTCGCTGATGCGATCCGTAAGGGTGGTGAAATCGCCCGTAAGGACATGCTCACCGTCAAGATGCGCGAGCGCACCATTCCGCACGAGGTGATTGGTAACTGCGATGGAGGTAGGGTGCTGCTTCGCCCTGCCTCGCCTGGTACGGGGCTTATCGCTGGCGGCGGTATGCGCGCCGTTCTGGAAGTCGCCGGTGTGCGCGATGTATTGGGTAAGTCACTGGGCAGTAGCAACCAGCTCAACGTGGTGAAGGCGACCTTCGCGGCGCTGAATGCTCTGAAGACCAGGGAAGACGTTCTCGCGATGCGCGGGAAAGCGTAAGGGGTTTCTAGTCATGGATTTACATACACTTAAGACAGCAGCGGGATCTAAGCGGCCCCGCAAGCGTTTGGGGCGTGGACCGGGGTCGGGTACGGGTAAGACCTCCGGCAAGGGACACAAGGGGCAAATGGCCCGCAAGGGAGCCAACCACAAGGCGGGGTTTGAGGGTGGCCAGATGCGCCTGATTCGCCGCCTGCCCAAGCATGGATTCACGAATCCCGCACGAACCGAGTACATAGGTATCAATCTCCGCGAATTGAACCAGTTTGCGCCTGAAACGGACGTGACGCCGGAGTTGATCCGTCAAGCGGGACTAGCAAATGGCCGCTATGATGGGATCAAGGTTCTGGGCGTTGGTGAGTTGGACCGCAAGCTAAGCATTACGGCCAGTGCCTTCAGCGAAACAGCAAGGCGCAAAATTGAGGCTGCGGGCGGCGTCTGCAACGTGGCATAATGGGGAGCAGCTATGCTGTCGGCATTCACGAATTCCTTTAAGATTCCGGAGCTCAGACAGCGGATTCTCTTTACGTTTGGCATGATCTTCATCTGCCGAATCGTCACCAGTGTGCCGTCTCCCGGCGTGGATGCGGCGGCGTTGCAGGCTGCCATTCGAAGCATTCAGACCACGGCCGGCGGCGGTTTCATGGGGTGGATTGACCTCTTTAGCGGCGGCGCACTGAGCAAGTGCGCCGTGGGTGCCCTCAGCATATGGCCCTATATCAGTGCCTCCATCATTCTCCAACTCATGACCGCCATCGTGCCCGCCCTTGAGCGGCTGGCACGTGAAGGGGATACCGGGCGTCAAAAATTGACCCAGTACACGCGCTACCTGACCTTGGTGATCTGCGTGGTGCAGTCGCTGTTTCTAGCGATGGCGCTTCAGAATCCGGGCGCACTTGGTCTGGGCGATGGCATCGTGCTGGTTCAGCATCCCGGCGTACCCTTCATTCTCCTGACGATCATGGCGATGACCACGGGCACCATGCTGATGATGTGGTTGGGTGAGCAAATCACCGAGCGAGGCATCGGCAATGGTATCTCACTGATTATCACGGTTAACATTGTGAGTAGCCTGCCCATGGCGGTCTACTACGCGGCTAGCATGTTCACGAAAGTCGATGGCGTGGCGCGGTTCTCAATCTTTCATCTAGCAGGCTTGTTGATCCTCTTCTTCCTTGTCGTGGCTGGCACGATCGCTATGACCCAGGGACAGCGCAAGATTCCCATTCACACGGCCAAGCGCGTCGTGGGGCGCAAAGTTTATGGGGGTCAGAACACCTACATGCCGCTGCGCGTTAACTACTCCGGCGTGATGCCTATCATCTTTGCAGGTGCAATGCTGGCCTTTCCGACGGCCCTGATCGGGAAAATCCCAATGCCCTTTGCCAAGACGGTCCATGCCGCCCTACAGATGGGCGAGCCGCTCTACATCGTTGTCTATGGTGTACTGATTCTCTTCTTCTCCTATTTTTGGGTCGCGACACAGTTCAATCCTCTTCAGATCGCTGACGATCTCAAGCGTAACGGGGGCTACGTGCCGGGCATTCGCCCTGGGCGGCCAACGGCCGAGTTCTTGGACAAGACCATGACGCGTATCACGCTGATCGGTGCGATCTCGCTGACCGTGATTGCGGTGATCCCTGCGGTCATGCACAAGCAGTTTAACATTCCCTGGCTGGTCGCCTCCTTCCTGGGCGGGACGAGCCTCCTGATTATTGTGGGTGTGGCGTTGGACACGATGCGCCAGGTGGAGTCGCATCTTCTCATGCGTCACTATGACGGGTTCCTGAAGAAGGGTAAACTGCGCGCCCGGCGCTAACACGTTTTGATCCGGCCTGGCCGGAGGAGTTTCTGAGATGAAGGTTGCGTTGCTTTTAGGCCCCCCCGGTTCGGGTAAGGGCACGGTCGCTGAACTGCTGCGTCGCGCGCAGGGCGGTTACGTCCACTTTGCGACCGGTGATATGCTGCGCGAGGAAGTCAAGAACGGCAGTGACGTAGGGCATGAAGCCGAACCCTACATGAAGCGCGGCGAGTTGGTTCCTGATGCCCTCATTATCCACATCGTTGAGCAGCGGCTTGAGATGGGTGATGCGGAAGCGGCCTATCTATTCGATGGTTTTCCGCGGACGCTGATTCAGGCTGATCTATTGGATGAGAGCTTAGCCCAGCGCGGGCGCACGATAGACGTTGTCATCTATCTGGCCACGCTACGCGAAGTGATCCTACAGCGGCTGACCGGCCGTCGCGTCTGTAAGGAGTGTGGTGCCAGCTTCCACATTATAAATATTCCTCCCGCGGTGGAGGGGATCTGCGACACCTGCGGTGGTGAGCTCTATCAGCGCAAAGATGATAACGAGGAGACCATTGCCAATCGACTGGACGTCTACAATCGGCAGACCGAGAGCCTCATTGCGCGCTACGAAGAAAAGGGGCTGCTCTTTAGCGTCGACTCCGACCAGGGCCTCGAGTCGTTGATGGCACAGATCGAGAAGAGGTTGGGGGCCGGTTCGGCTGGTTCACCGCAGGCCGGCGCTGACGCATGATCATTGTCAAGACGGCTGAAGAACTTGTGAAAATGCGTGCCAGTGGCCAGATGGCGGCTCAAGTACGCGATGAGACGGCGGCGCGAATAGCGCCAGGTGTGACAACCGGAGAGTTGGCCGATTTTGCGGGGCAGCGTATCCGTGAGCTGGGCGGCGAAAGCGCATTCTTGGGATATCACGGCTATCCGGGCCAGATTTGTACGTCCGTGAATGATGAGGTCGTCCACGGGATACCCGGTCCGCAGCGCATCGAGTTGGGTGACGTGGTCAGCATAGACGTGGGCGTCCTGTATGACGGCTACATTGGCGACACGGCCACCACGGTGATGGTGGGCGTGACTGATCGCGAGGTGATTAACCTCGTTAAGGCAACGGAAGCGGCCCTCTATGCGGGGATAGAAAAGGCGGTAGCGGGCGGACGATTGTCCGACGTGTCACACGCGATTGAGCAGGTGGGCTTGGCGGCTGGCCTCTTTGTGGTCAGAGATTTTGTTGGGCATGGGGTTGGAAAAACCATGCATGAGGAACCGCAGGTTCCCAACTTCGGGAAGCCGGGGCGGGGGCCGAGATTGAGGGCGGGAACCACAATTGCGATTGAACCGATGTTCAATATCGGGTCGGCCGGAGTTGACGTTCAGCCCGATGGCTGGACGGTGTTGACGCGGAGTGGACGCCCTTCGGCGCACTTTGAGCACACAGTGGCCGTGTGTGATGGGACGGCTGAAATTTTGACCGTAGCACGATAGGCGTGCTTTTGTGATGGACTTTATGCGGGTGGTTGTTCTACCCTATGCAGTTTTTGCGGGAAGGCAGGAGCGGAGACGTGAAGGTACGTAGTTCAGTCAAGAGAATTTGCGAGCGCTGTAAAGTCATACGACGCAAGGGCGTTGTACGGGTTATCTGTGTCAATCCACGACACAAACAACGCCAAGGATAGGAAATTACCGGTTTGAGATTGCCGACTGCCGTTGATACGAATGGTGACGGTCAGATCGGACAGAGCAGAAGGGTCGAGGCATGCCAAGATTACTAGGTGTTGATATTCCGGGCCGCAAGCGTATTGAGTATGCGCTGCGCTATATTCACGGAGTGGGGCCGACACGGTCGCTTGCGATTCTGGCAGAGGCCAAGATCGATCCGGCCAAAAAAGCCGACGATCTGACACCCGAGGAACTGCGCGACTTACTGGGTGTGATCCAGACGCGTTATCGTGTTGAGGGTGACCTGCGTCGCGAAACATCCCAGAACATTCGTCGATTGATTAGTATTGGAAGTTATCGAGGGTTGCGGCATCGGCGTGGTTTGCCGGTGAGAGGTCAGCGGACCAGCACCAACGCCCGAACCCGGAAGGGGCCGCGGCGTACCGTGGGCGCCGTACGCGGTAAAGAAGCACGATCCGCAGCAAAGAAGTAGTAACGCAGGAATAAGCAGACTATGCCCGAAGAAAAAGATAATCCTACACCCGAGGCGCCCGAGAGCGCTGCCCCCACCGAGACGGTGGTGGAGCAGTCCGCGTCTGTGGAAGTGCCGGAGCAGCCTGAAGCCTTGGTTGAACAGGCCCCGGCTGAGCCCGTCGACGTCCCCGCAGAGGAGCCGCCTGTTGCCGCTCCGGCTGTTGAAGCTCCGGTGGCCGAAGCGCCTGCCAAGCCGGCTAAGATCAAGGCCCCAGCCGCCGCGACGGCCGGTGATGCACCGGCCGAAGAGGGCGCAACTTCCGCCGCCGATGATGCTGGTGACAGCGGTGCGGATACCGCCCCCGCGGCCAAGCGCAATCGGCGCATGGGTGCCAGCGTTGGAATCGCCCACATACGGGCCACCTTTAACAATACGCAGGTCTCCATCTCAGACATGCGTGGCGGTGTGGTTTCCTGGTCGACCGCCGGTCGCGCCGGATTCAAAGGGTCTCGTAAGAGCACGGCATTTGCCGCCACCATGGTGGGGCAGGACGCGGCGCGTCAGGCCGTCGCTAAGGGCATGCATGAAGTGGAAGTCCATGTGCAGGGAGCGGGATCTGGTCGTGAGTCCGCGATTCGGGCTCTCCAGACATCCGGTCTGGTTGTAACACTGATTAAGGATGTGACGCCGATGCCGCACAATGGCTGCCGTCAGCGGAAGCGGAGGAGAGTCTGATGGGTAGGTATACCGGACCCGCATGTAAGAGATGCCGTCGCGAGGGCATGAAGTTGTTCCTCAAGGGTGCACGCTGTATGATGGCCAAGTGCCCGATCGAGATCGGCCGCCCGGCACCGGGCATGCACAACCAACGCCGTGCCCGCAAAATGTCTGACTATGGCACCCAGCTGCGCGTCAAGCAGCGTCTGCGCCGTCAATACGGACTGCGCGAAGGGCAGTTCCGTCTCTTCTTTGAGCGTGCTGCTGCTCGTAAGGGTGTGACGGGTGAATTGCTCCTGCAGATGCTGGAGTCACGCTTAGACAATATTGTTTATCGGCTCGGATTGGCCCCGTCGCGGCGCGCGGCGCGCCAGATGGTAACGCACAACCATGTGCTCGTTAACGGTCGTAAAGCCAATGTGCCTTCCATGGTGCTGGACGCAGGTTCGGTCGTTACGGTGCGGGATCGTGAGCGGAGCCGTGAAGAGGCCCGTCGCAATCTTGAGCTGGCGGTCAGCCGCGAGCTGCCTGGATGGATGACGCTGGATGCGTCGGCGTTCTCGGGCGAGTATAGCCGCATTCCGACGCGAGACGAAATTGCGCCAATTGTGGATGAGCAGCTTGTCGTCGAGTTGTACTCGAAGTAGAGAGCCCGGCCACTGATCCGGTTCGCTTTGGAAAGGATAGAGAGACCATGCCAATACGTGTAAGCAGATTTGAAATGCCCCGCTGTGTCGTTAAGGATGAGGACAGTGCGACGGATGTGTATAGCCGCTATGTGGCGGAGCCCTTCGAGATCGGTTACGGCCGCACGATCGGAAATTCCATTCGTCGAGTTCTGTTGTCCTCGATAGAAGGTGCCGCCATTGTCTCCGTGAAGATCACGGGGGCGGATCATGAGTTCTGTGCCCTCCCGGGTGTGGTGGAGGATGTCACGGACATCATCCTCAACCTCAAGCAGGTGCTGCTCAAGTCCTATACGCGGGATCCTGGCAAGCTCATGATCAAGGCCAAGGGACCTGGGGAAGTAACCGCTGGTGAGATCTCCGCCAGTGGAGCGGTCGAGATTCTGAATCCGGACCAGCACATCGCCACGTTGTCGGAGGGCGGCAAGCTGGAGATGGAACTCGACGTCAAGATTGGTCGCGGATTTCATCCGGCCGAATGGTCGCAGGATGGGGAGCAGGAGATTGGGCGGATTCCGCTGGATGCTGTTTTCTCGCCTGTGCGTCGCGTGAATTTTGCCACCGAGAATACGCGGGTGGGACAACGTACGGACTATGACAAGCTCACGCTCGAAGTGTGGACCGATGGTCGCGTAGGCCCCGACGACGCGCTGAGCATGGCCTCGGCCATCCTGCGCCATCATTTGGATGTCTTTGTGAGCTACGATGAGCGCATGGTGGAATTTGAAGAAGCCGAATCCCATGTGGATGAAGAGCGTGAAGAGCTGCGTGTGAAACTCAATATGAGCGTCAACGAGATCGAGCTGAGCGTTCGCGCCGCCAACTGCTTGAACAACGCCAATATCACCACGGTCGGTGAGCTGGCACAGAAGAGCGAAGCGGACATGCTGAAGTATCGTAACTTCGGGAAGAAATCGCTCAACGAAATCAAGAGCAAGCTGGTCGATCTCGGCCTCGGGCTGGGGATGAGCATTGATGAGTCCCTGCTTGTGAGCATGAATGCTGACGAAGCTGAAGAGTAGGCAGGGTCGACTAATTCGAGGATTTTGACATGCGGCACCAAGTTAGAGATAAGAAACTGGGACGCAGCAGCTCGCACCGCAAGGTGCTGATGGCATCGCTGGTCTGTCACCTGATAGAAGAGAAGCGAATCAAGACAACGCTCATGAAGGCCAAGGAGGCCCGGCGTGTGGCGGAGAAGATGGTTACGCTCGGACTCAAGGGGACGCTCGCGGCACGCCGACAGGCCATCTCAATTCTGAGGCGCCCCGAACGTGTCGCTACCCTTTTCAGCGATGTGGCGCCGCAGTTTAAGGAGCGCCCGGGTGGCTATACGCGCATTACCAAGCTGGGGCAGCGGCGCAGCGATGGTTCCGAAATGGCCATCTTGGAGTGGGTCGGCGTCGATGTGCCGAACAAGAAGCGCGCGGCCAAAGAGGTTGAAGCCGAGGCGGCTGCGTAGCACGCCAGAGACAATCGCATGAAGACGGGCGAGGATCGTAAGATCGTCGCCCTCTTTTTTTGATTTCGGTAGACGTAACAGCCGAACATTCGAGCTGCCGATTTGCGAAGCGGGATGTTTGAGGGCCGTTTCTGGTCGCTAGAGCAGTTTAAGTAATATCGTAGCCGCTCTTCCTGGAGGGTCGCGCTCTGTCGTGACCGCGGACGCGACGGAGCGCGTCCCTCCAGGATTAGAACATCTGAGAATTGCGGGATATGGGTGCATTGGAGGGCCACGGTCTCACGTGGCCGGACCGAGGGCTGGCCAAAGGGAAAGACCATGGCTCGTCC
>JABMPJ010000190.1 GCA_013203785.1 Lentisphaerota bacterium
AAAGGAACGCGAATCTGGGAGTGTTTACCCACGCAAAGTAGCGAAGAACCCCATCATCAAGATCAACCCCATGGTCATGAATAACTTACAAAGCAGCCATTGCGCTGACACGGGCAGGCGATTCCCGCTAACCCCCAGAAGACTAGCGCCTAACGCCCGTGTTTTGCGGAACAACGTAAAACGCTCGTACTTGTTGTCGATTGACTTCATATTCTGATGGTGAGAGCCTGACGCCGCGTAGGTCCCACATGGTGACAACAGGCCACAGAGCGATGAGTACAGACGTGTGTGTATTAGAGAAAACAGAGATTCCATTTATCTAGAAAGTGATAGAGGACAATAATGCTATATCGTACATTGGGCCGATCGGGTTTGAAGGTGAGTGCTATTTCCCTGGGTTCCTGGCGTACCTATGGTGAGACCGTTGACGATGCGGCGACCGAAGCATGTATGACGGCTGCGTATGATGCCGGGGTCAACTTCTTTGATGGTGCCGAGGCTTATGGCCGAGGCAAGGCTGAGCTGGCCATGGGGCGCGTCTTCAAGAAGACGGGCTGGGCGCGGGATACGCTGGTGATATCCAGCAAAGTCATTCGGGTTGGCGACGGTCCCAATCAGGGCGGCCTGTCGCGTAAACACCTGGTTGAGGCCTGCGACGCCGCACTCTTGCGGATGGGCCTGGACTATCTGGACCTCTTCTTTTGCCACCGGCCGGATCCGAACACCCCGTTGGATGAGATTGTGCATACGATGAACGAGCTGATTCAGCGCGGCAAGATCTTCTATTGGGGTACCAGTGAGTTCAGCGCCACCGATCTGATGGATTTGTACGCCATCGCTGAGCGAGACCACCTGGTAGGGCCCACGATGGAGCAGACCAACCACAGCATGCTCAATCGTCAACGTGTGGATGGCGAGTTGAAGCCGGTGTTTGCTCGATACGGCTTGGGCACCACGATCTACTCTCCGCTGGCAGTCGGCGTCCTGACAGGAAAGTACAACGACGGCATTCCAGAGGATAGCGCCGTGGGGCAGGGCAGCGAATGGATGAAATCACTGGTGTCCGAAAGCAATCTATCCAAGGCCCGCAAGCTAACGGCCCTAGCAGAAACGTTGGATATCAAGCCGAGTCAGCTGGCCCTGGCCTGGTGCCTGAAAAACCCCAACGTTAGCACCGCTATCACCGGCGCCACCAAGCCCAGTCAGGTTCTGGACAATGTGGCAGCGGTGGATCACGTGGCCGCGCTGACTGACGAGGTCATGGCCGGGATTGACGCTATTCTGGCCTGAGCAGAAATGTGCTCACACCGAATGTCTCAAACGTGACTGAAGCCTCCAAACGGGAAATGGATGCTGCCGCATGGGCTTTCCCTTTGGCCATTCCTCGGTCCGGTCACGAGAGACCGTGGCCCTCTAATCCACCCGTATTCCGCCATGCTCAGATGTTCGAGCCCTGGAGGGACGCGCTTCGTCGCGTCCGGAGACCGAAGCATGCCGGAGGAAAATACCATGGCTGCTACCTTCAGCCGACCAGAGTTGGCTGGATTCAGGGCGAGAATATGGTATACGAAGCGTGCCATTGAAACATGCAACGATGGGTCTTAAAGTCATAAATAATAGCGACATAGCCTTAAGAATGGAGCGGGTCTCCAAACAGTATCCCGGGACCTTGGCGGTGGATCGGGTCGACTTTGATGTGCGCTCGGGCGAGGTGCATGCCCTGATGGGGGAGAACGGCGCGGGCAAGTCGACGCTGATGAAGATGCTGGCGGGGTCGTTCGATGACTACAGCGGCCAAATCTATGTGAATGGCCAACCGGTTGAACTTCGCTCACCTGCCCAGTCCTGCGACCGCAGCATTGGCATGGTCTACCAGGAGCTCAGTCTGGCCCAGCCCATTTCTATCGCGGAGAACCTACTGGTCGGCCGGCTGCCGACCAGGGGCGGCGGGTTCATCGACCGCAAAGCACTTCGCAGGGAAGCCCGTCGCTGCCTCGAGCAGGTGGGCTTGGCGTATCTGGATCCGGACACGCGCGTGGAGTCGATTAGCCAGCATGAGGCGCAGCTGGTGGAAATTGCCAAGGTGTTGGGACGCAACCCCAGTATTGTAGTGATGGATGAGCCCACCTCAGCCCTCTCGAGGGAAGAGGTGAAGCGCCTCTTCGACATGGTCCGCGCCCTGCGCGAACGTGGTCTGGCTATTATCTACATCTCACACCATCTTTCCGAAATCTTCGAGTTGGCGGATCGTGTCACAGTGATGCGCGATGGCAAGTGGGTTGACACCAGATCTATCGGTGAGGTCACGCCCCGGTCACTGGTGCAGATGATGGTGGGCGAAACCATTGAAGCCTTCTACCATCAGCGCGAACCGAAACTGGGCGAGGTTCTCTTGAAGGTTGACCGCCTCACGCGCCATGGCTTTGTTCACGACATTAGTTTTGAGCTCCGCGCCGGGGAGATCCTCGGTGTGGCCGGTCTGGCCGGTTCGGGGCGCTCCGAGCTGGCGCGCGTCCTGTGTGGACTGGATCCGACCCATGCCGGCGATGTGCTGTTGGATGGCACACCGCTGCCCCCGAACGATTATCCCCGTGCCGTGGCTAATGGGCTAGTCTATCTCAGTGAAGACCGCAAGAAGGAGGGACTTTTTCTGCGCCTGCCGATCAGCCGTAATATCCTCTCGGCCCTGACGGCGCGCCACGCACGCCTGGGGCTCTACCGCTCAGGCCGGGACGCCACCATCGTGGCCGAGCAGATGAAGCAGCTGCAGGTAGTCGCGACCTCATCCGAAACTGAAGTGGGCACTCTTTCCGGCGGGAACCAGCAGAAGGTTCTGCTCGGAAAATGGCTGGCCCAGAAGCCGCGTGTCTTGATCCTGGATGAACCCAGTCGCGGTGTGGATGTGGGGGCCAAGCGACTGATTCACGAGGCCGTCATCGCCCTGGCCGATAGAGGTACGGCTGTTCTCCTCCTGAGCTCCGACCTTCCTGAGCTGGTCGGTCTCTCCGATCGGGCCCTCATCCTCCGCAACGGACACCTGATCGGGGAGTTGAACAAGGAGCAGATGAGGGAGGAATCGGTGCTACTGGCTGCCAATGGGGAGATGGGGCAGTGACCCGTAATCAGTTATCAGTCATAACGGAATTATATGCGTAGCCTTCTATCACGAATAGGTACTCTGGGCATCTACGGGGTCGCGCTCCTACTGCTCGCCGTCGGGCGCCTGGTGTCTATTGATTTCCTGACGGTCTCCAACATGCTGACCGTCCTGAACGGCGTGGCGCTGCTTGGGATCGTCGCCTCGGGTATGGCTTTTGTGACCTACTCAGGACATATGGCCGATCTATCGCTACCCGCGATTATGGCATTCTCCGGAATCATCACGGTGGCTTCACTGCCTCTGGGGTTAGGCCTGGCGCTGCTCTGCGGCATCGCGGCGGGCATGAGTGTGGGTGGCCTGAACGGATTTGTGGTGGGACGTTTTCGGGCCAATCCTATTCTATGGACGCTGGCAGTGGCCTTCTTTATGGAGGGCTTCATGCGGTTCACCTGGAGCAATAACCAAGTCTATCCCGATATCACCCCGGGATCTGCGGGCCACGCCTTTATCGGAATTTTCAGGTCGGACATCGGGCCGCTGCCCCTGATCATCGTGGTCATGCTGCTCATGCTGGGGATAGGACAACTGATCATGACGCAGACACGTTTCGGCCGCGAGAGCCGCTACATCGGTTCCTCCCGCGCGGCCGCGGAGACATCGGGCATCCATGTGCCGCGTGTTGTGATGATGAATTTCCTGGTAGCCGCTTTCGCGGCCTCTGTCGCCGGCATCTTCATTACCTCCATGAACAAGCTCGGAGTCTTCTACCTCGGTCAGGGCTACGAATTCCAAGCCGTCACGGCCGTGGTGATCGGCGGGGTAATGCTGAGCGGGGGGCGTGGCAACATGCTGGGCGTCCTGGGCGGAGTGCTGGTGATCGGATTGCTGACCAACATCATGACGTTCATGGCGATCACCTCCTTCCGGCAGAATATCGTGACCGGGATCGTCTTCATCGTGGTGGTTGGCCTGCAGCAGTACCGGTTGCGCGTGGGGGGGAGAAGTGATCAGTGAGCAGTTGACTGAACACTGATCACTCTTGCAAAAGAGTTGCAATGACAAGACAGACGAACAGCATACGCATCACAAGGCTCCTGAACGAGAACCGTGCCCTGCTCATGTTGTGTGGGCTCTTCGGAGTCCTCTCCTGCACGGCACCCCACTTTTTCTCGCTGCAGAATGCGGCGACAATTCTGAAGGGGAGCTGTCTCAACGGGATTGCGGCGATCGGATTTACACTGATCTTTATCCTGGGCCAACTGGACCTCTCCATTGGGGCCGTGGTGATGCTCTGCGGCATGCTCACGGTCGGACTGCAACCAACGCTGGGGTGGGGGGGCAGTATCGCTGTGTCACTGCTCGCTGGCGGGACGGTCGGACTGGTGAACGGACTGCTGGTGGTGAAGGCCCGAATCAACTCCTTCATCGTCACGCTGGGATCCCTCACGATTGTGATGGGGTTGATGTTTCTCTACAGCGGTGGCGGCTCCAAGGCCGTTACCGATTTTCGGTTTGCCGACTGGCTGGAGCGGCCACTGCTGCCGGGGCTGCCACTGATGCCTCCGATCGTTCTGATTACGCTGGTCCTGATTAGCACCGCATCGGTCGTGTTGAAGCACACGCGGGTGGGGCGCAACACCTTGATGGTGGGCGGTAATCCGGAAACGGCCTGGCTGGCGGGGTTGAACCGCGATCGCTATATGCTGGGCGGGTTCATTCTGTGCAGTCTATTTGCAGCGATTGCCGGCACGCTGTTTGCCGCCGGACTGAGCGCCATGACCTCGGCCGCCGTTCTGGGAAACCGCACTCTGATGACGGTGCTGGCGGCGGTGATCATCGGTGGGGCCATGATGACGGGCGGTAAGGGCGATGTCGTGAAGAGCTATTTGGCGGTGTTAATGCTGACGACACTCTTCAATGGGGTGGGCTGTTTTGGTCAGGGCTTTGAGGTCCAGATTTTCATCAATGGACTCATTCTAGCGGTGGTGGTGCTGTACGAGGCTTATGCCATCTATCGCCACGACCTGTTGAAGGGCGAGCGTCCCGACTTAATGAGAGAGGTGGCCGAGGGGCGGGCCGGGTCCTCTATAGATGGTGACCAAGAAGGAGAAATGACCATGCAGCAGAGAGATAGACTTCCCTTGATTTGCCTGACCATCGTCGCGGTGGTCGGCGTTGTGGCCATTACGGCCATGTATTTTCATCACAGCGGCAAGGGGCCGATGCTGGCCGCGACTCTGCCTGCTCAGACAGAAGCGGGCGTTGACGTCTTCGCCCTGTGCGGCACGGATGGCCAGCCCTACATTCTGCCCGAAGCGGCAACACCTACCATCCCGCCACGTCCGGCCAATCCCACCGTTCTTGCGGAGAGCGAACCGGGCCATTGGTGGGATGTTGAGTTTGCTGGTTGGAACGTCAAGAAGGCCCCCATGCCGGCGTCGCCCGGTGATGGTCCGAGTGGCAAGCGCATCGTCCTTTTAAAGGCGGGAGATCATCCTTACTGGACCGCCTACGTAAACGGCTTCAAGGCGATGGCCAACGCCTATGGCATGGTGCCCAAAATCTACAACGGAAACTGGAATCTCGATCTGCAGGCCCAACAGACTGAGCAGGCGATCAACGAACGTCCGGACATGGTTGTGTTGGCACCGGTGGATGCGACCGGATGCACACCGTTGCTGCGTCGCCTCAACAAAGCCGGGATTCCCTGTCTCACGTCCAACACGACGCCCTGCGATGAGGCCATGAAGTACTGCCTGGCCTGGACCGGACCGGATGACTGGGGGCAATTCCGTATGTTGGCACGCACGTTTGCCGACAAGCTGGGCAAGCGTGGCGGCTATGCGGTCGTACGCCATATGCCGGGTAGCTCGCCATTTTTCGCGCGTACCTATGCGCCCATCACCGAGCTGGGCCGCTATGCACCTGAGATGAAGCTGCTCGCAATGGACACGGCCAACCTGGAGACCGAGAAAACCATGCAGCTGGTCTCAGCCTGGTTGACCAAGTATGGCCCTGAGCTGAAAGGGCTCATTCTCGCCGGTGACGGCTTCTCCATGACCGGTACCCTGGAGGCCGTCAAGAAATCCGGTCGTGAAGATCTCATCATCGTAGCGGCTGGCAACAGCAAAACCGGCATGGATTCTGTCAAAGCGGGTGACGCCCTCGCGATCACCTACCAGTCGGCCGAAGGCGACGGCGCCATCGCTGTACACAGCGCCGCGCAGTGGTTCAAAGGGGAGTCACTGAAACCGGTGATCTATCTGCCTAAACACATCATCACCGGCGCAGACGTCGACAGCTACATGCCGGCGCAGTGGTAGCCGCGAAGGCGGGACATCACGCCAACACGCGACGCAAAGCGGCACGTGCGATGCGGCGGCCGACCTCGCGATACTGTTTGGGGGTCATGACCGTCTTGCCACAGAGCGCGTAGGGGGCCTCGATGACCAAGGCGCCCACGCCCAATGTTTCGCGCGCGTATGCACCCAGAGTGAGACCGGCCGAGTGGTGGATCGGTGCGGGAGGCAACCTGAACTCAGCCGCGGCGTATTCCTTGCTCAAGGCCTCACCAAAGACGTTGGCCCATTTCTCACTGTCTCGCGCGGCGGCACTCTCCTCGTCGAGAGGCGGCATCCGTACAACCACACCCTCACTCGCAGAGCCACCGGTGGCCTGTAGGTCCAGCACGAGAACGGGTTGACAGCGTGAGCGCCATTCGTTCATGTCATCCTGAATGACTCGTGTCTCGTGACGCAGGGGAGGGGTGCCCCATGAGTGATCCAGATCAAATGAAAAGCCATCGCGCCCGTACTGACCATGCTCGATGCCGCCCACATCGACCATCGGAACGGCCCAGACGAGGATACGATTCTCCTGCGTACGCGAGAAGTGATCCAGGATACCATCCAGAACCCAGGAGCCGGGGGTTTCGCCCGCGTGCTGACGGGCCACCATGAAGATACCCGGACGTGAAGTCGGCTCGCGGTCGAGGCTGTTGCTGAGTCGATGAATCGGCCGCCCGCCCTGGCTCAGACCGATGACGCCCGATGTCCAATACGCCTTCGACTTACGCACGAGTGTGTTCAACTCGGTGGTGCCATAGGGATAGCATAGTGCCACGTCGATGGAGGGCGCGGGGTAGGGGAGGGTCCAGGAGACGCACGGCTGACCATCGTCCGCGATCGACAACTGGCCGGCCTTGGCTCGATTCCAGCCCTGGTTCTCACCGCGGTATACCGGACGCAGGGCGGCCGGTGCGTCACACCCCGTCAGGTTACGCACGAAGGAGAGCGCGAGAGTGATGCTCTCCGGATGGGGGTGATCGGGTGCTGACTCGGTCACTCTAAAATGAAACCAGAGCGACTCGGATGCGCCTCCAGGGCTGGCGGCAAAGTGCACCGTGGTGTCGGCGTCGTGCTCAGCGATACGTACCGCTGCCACACTGCCAGATGCAAACCGGGAATCGACACGTAAACTCATTCATGCATCATAGCAGACTGGCCGCCGCATTCAACCTGTATGGCATGACCTGACGGGCAACCATGGTCTTTTCCTTTGTCATGCTTCGGTCTCCGGACGCGACAAAGCGCGTCCCTCCAGGGC